>JASFGC010000209.1:0-6596 GCA_050123975.1 Syntrophobacterales bacterium
AGCCTTGAGCCCTATGCCGCTTTGAAAGCAGGCTACTGGATTCTTTGTTTCTAAATTTTAGACACTTTAGGCACTTTAGGCATTTTTCATGTACTATCCCTATTTTCTAGCCTACATGGTCAGTGGCTTTGTGATCAGTCTCGTTGTTTTGCTGTGGGCTCTCCGAAACGGGCAGTTTAAGGACCAGGAGCGGGCCCGCTTTCTGCCTTTGGAAGACAAGCCCGTACCCGGGCCAGCCAAACTCTCACGTATGGGTCGATGGCAGACCGTTATCTTGGTTGCTCTGGCCTGTAGCGGGCTGGTAGCCACTGCGGCGGCAATAGTGATCTCGCTCATTGTCGCAGGTGGAACTTCTCTTTAGGAGGAAAGATATATCCACCTAGAGGAATTAGATAATGCGATATTTTGAATTAGTGAACTTCCGGCACTTCGTGCTGTACCTGTTTCCGGCTTTGGCGACCATTGTGATTTTTGCTGCCGGGCTGGGGTTCTATTACCTGCGCCGGGAGGATTCAGCCGAGAGAGAAAACCGTATCATCGAGGAATATCCTGGTGGTATCCAGGGCCGCAACGCCCCCTTTCCCGTTGTGCTGATTCTCATCATCGTCGGCACCGTCATCTGGTCGCTGGCCTACATTCTTTTTATCGGCTTGCTGGGAGTCAAGATATAATGGCTCATCAACACACGACTTCGAGACTCAAGACCTGGCTGCTGGTCGCAGCCTGTGTAGCGATTGTAGCCTTTCAGGGATGGCTGGCATGGACCGTCATCGGCGATCTTGGCCAGCCCGACTGGGACTACAGGCCCGTAAGAGATGTGCCGGGGGAATCTGCCTACACCTTGACGAATCCGTACCATCCTCTGCCTTTTCCTCAGCATGTCTACGGCAGACAAGGAGATGAGTATAATCCCCTGAGGATTCTTAATTTATATGAAACCTATGATCTGTCAGGTAAAGGGCAATGAGAAAAGTATTGGTCTTATTATTCGCTGGGGCCATTTTGATCTTTATCGCCTATGAAGCCCTGATTTACTACGACAATGAATTCCGCTTCGGCCGCATGCGGGAAACCCCAGCGGTAAAGCCTCACGAGGAGCCGCTGCTGGTCATGGATGTTGACGCGGTGCCGGTTTCCGGCGGCGACTCCGTGCTGCGAGTTCTGGAACCAGCAGATCTGCGGCCACCCTTTGCCATGGACTCCGAACAGACCATTGCCCGCGGCAAATCAGTGTATTTCACCTTCTGCGCCCAGTGCCATGGGAACAATTACAACGGTCGAGGTACGGTTGGACAAAGTTTTCAACCGCTGCCCACGGATCTGCGCAGTGCCGAAGTTCAGAGCGAGAGCGAGGGTAAACTATTTAAAACGATCAGTTACGGCATCCCGGACGGCCGCCAACCAGCGTTGCATTTCATCATAACGGTGGAAGACCGCTGGCGCGTGGTGGCATTCGTCAAGTCTCTCGGCGTCCGCAAGTGAAATGAATCCCACCGTAGATAGCTGCGATCTCTGCAGCCTCCCTCTCCGCTATCAAAAGATCACCACAAAGATCTCTGGAAAAGGTTTCCGCTTTTGTTGCATGGGATGCAAACAAGTGTTCCACATGCTGATGGAGGCAACCGACTCACCAGACCCGGCGTCATTTCGTCAGACTGAACTTTTCAGAAAGTGTCAAGAGATTGGCATCATCCCGAGGTCCGAGGCCGAGTTGGCAGAAAGAGCCGGGGACCAAGAGGCTGTGGCTACCCTTCCTGCTGCTGATACCCAAGAGCGACAAGATTCTGAAGGCACCCACGACGAGACCTATTTAAGTTTAGGCCTTCAGGTCAGACAAATGTGGTGTCCCGCCTGTGCCTGGGTCATTGAAGAGACTCTCAGGAGAACTCCCGGGGTTATCTCTCCATCCTGCAACTTCGCTACCGACCGGATGAGATGCGACTACGATCCGGTTCTGACCTCTCCACAGCGCATTATAGAATCCATAGAAGTACTTGGCTACAAAGCTTTGCTGCCGGGTGAAGAGACAGGGGTCAGAGAAAGAAAAAGAGAATTCATTCGTTTTGTTGTTTCCGCCTTGCTAACCATGAATGTGATGATGCTCTCCTTTGCCCTCTATTCCGGTTTTTTTACTGAGTTCTCCCGGGAGACGATTTGGAAACTATCGTGGCCCATCTTCTTCATGGCAAGCATTGTTCTGTTCTACGGCGGCCGTAATATCTATCGCCGAGCGTGGGTTGGGACAACCACTGCGGCTTTCAGCATGGAGACGCTCATAACGACCGGCTCCTTCAGTGCGTATTTCTACAGCATTTATGGTCTGCTCAGCGGCAGCATTCACCTTTACTTCGACACCGCCTCAATGCTCATTACTCTTGTTCTCCTTGGAAAACTTTTAGAAAGGAGGGCCAAAGCTGAAGTCCAGGAGGATTTGGCGAATTTTTTCTCTCTCCGTCCCACCAAGGTGAAAATTTGTTTTGAACAGTATCCTCAAGGCCGCTACGTCCCTGCTGAACGCCTTTGCCAGGGAGATATCTTCAGGGTTGAAGAAAGTGAGGTGTTACCTGCGGACGGCTTTATTGTCGACGGTGAAGGAGCTGTGGATGAATCGTCTCTCACCGGAGAACCATTGCCGATTACCAAAAAAACTGGTGATTCAGTAAAGAGCGGCAGCAAAGTCCTCCAGGGAACCTTTGAGATACGGGCCGAAGGGGTTGGAGAGAACTCAGTTGTTGGTCAAATGATCGCCATCATGGAGAAGGCCTTAGGAGAAAAGACTCCTTTCGAGGGCAAAGCCGAACGCGCCTTACAGTGGTTTGTTCCTGTTATCATTGCCCTCGGGGTGGGAACCGGCTTGATCTGTCTACTCTCGGGGCTTACCTTTGACCAGGCAATGATTCGGGCGGTCACCGTTATGGTGATCTCTTGTCCTTGCGCTCTGGGTATTGCTATCCCCATGGCCAGGGTGGCCGGGATTTCACTGGCAGGGAGGAAAGGTATCTTGGTCCGAGACTTTTCTTCTTTTGAGCAAGCTGACAGGGTGAACGCTTTCGTACTCGACAAGACTGGGACTTTGACCAAGGGACAATGGTCGCTCCTCGAGGTTATTCCGGTTGACTTTTTATCTGAAGAAGAGATCCTCGGAATAGCTGCCGCATTGGAAAGGGGATCTGATCATCTGATTGCAGCAGAGATCATCAGAGAAGCAGCGAAAAGGCAAGTGCAACCGATCAGCTTGGAGAGTGTAGAGATTTTTGCAAACGGAGTCTCGGGAGTCGTTACTGGTAAAAAGGTCAAGATAGGTTCGAGAGGGTTTCTTGCTGGTGAGTTGGAGGCCAGTCCTGACCTTCCCATTCCTGTAAATAAACCTGAACATTCTCTAGTATTTATGAGCTACGCCGGTAGAATGTGCGCTGTTTTCGTTTTTGGCGACGAGTTAAAACCCAACACAATCCCGGCAATGAACCGTCTGCATGGTGCCGGATACCGGGTTGCCTTGGTCTCTGGAGATAATGATCAGACTACCAAAGCAATTGCCATAGAAGTGGGGATCAAGGAAGCACAAGGCGGGCAACTCCCCCAAGAAAAAGTTAAATTCATTTCTACCCTGCAGCAGCAAGGTCAACTGGTGGTCATGGTTGGTGACGGCATCAATGATGCCCCTGCCCTCATCCAGTCTGATCTGGCCATTGCGGTTCACTCTGGTAGCGACCTGGGCAAAGAGGCGGCAGATCTCACTTTAATGCGCGGGGATCCTCTCCAAATATGCGATTTTATGGACTTGGCCAAAAAGGTTAAAAGCAAGGTCCACCAAAACCTTGGCTGCTCATTCATCTATAACCTGGTCAGCATCCCTATTGCCATGAGCGGCTTGCTCACCCCCCTCATTGCAGTCTCTGCCATGTTATTGAGCAGCCTGAGTGTTATTGGCAATACGTTGTTACTTACAAAAAAGGGGTAAAGTTTTTCAGTGGTCCGCTTTGCGGAGGGCACAAAGCATGAGGTTCAGGGTTCAAGGCGCAGGGCGCACGGCACAAGGAAAGATGATAGAATCCAGTAGTCAGAATTAATAATTTCGCTTCTACCTATTACAACAAATGACAGCGAAGCGAAACTGGGAACCCGCTTGCGGGACTGAGCGGAGCGCAGCGAGCGCGAATAAATGACCTAATGACGCCGCAGGCATATGACTAATGCTCTTCCCTATGCTCTACCTGTCCTGAGCTTGTCGAAGGATGCTTCATTCTCTTTACTTAGTTCTAACGACCCTTGTCCGAGGGAATTTCAGCCATTACACTATAGACACAACTCTTGGTGCCTGTTCCATTTTGACATTATTGAGATTGATGTTTAATTTTTTCTCACAAACCTCGACATAGTTTATAAGATTATTTTTAGGAGAGATTATAAAAAACACCCGGAGTGACAAGGAGGGGATTATGGAAAGTGGTATGGATATTCAAAACACCGGGCTTCGTGGCGTCGTTGTTGCCAGCACCAATATTGGTGAAGTGGACGGTTCCATCGGGCGTCTCGTCTACCGTGGCTATCTCATCAAGGACCTGGCCGGCAAAGCTTCCTTTGAGGAAGTCGTACATTTATTACTCAATGAGGATCTCCCAACGAAAGACCAACTCAAGCCTTTCTCGGCCCAGCTCGCGGCAGAGAGAGCCGTACCCCCTGAACTGATTGCCGCCCTCAAGACCCGGCCGAAAGAGGCATTGCCCATGGACGTCTTACAGGCGTGCGTGTCCATGCTCGCCCATCACGACCCGGAAGCTGACGATCCTTCCAGAGAAGCCGCACACCGCAAGGCACTAAGATTGGTAGCCAAATTGGCCACCGTTGTCGCGGCCTGGGAGCGCATTCGTAATGGCCAAGAACCCGTCGATCCCGATCCAAGCTTAAACCACGCTGCAAATTTCTTATACATGATGAATGGAACAGTACCTGATGAGGATATCGCCGGCTTCTTTGATGCCGCCTTAGTGATGCATGCAGAGCACGGCTTCAATGCCTCCACCTTTGCCGCCCGTGAGATCGCCTCAACCCGGGCCCACATGTATGCTGCGGTGGCTGGTGCTGTGGGATCTCTCTCAGGTGAATTACACGGTGGTGCCAACACTCGGGTGATGGAAATGCTTATGGATATTGGCTCACCTGACAAGGTAGAAAGCTATGTCAACGAACAGTTCGATTCCGGCAACAGGATCATGGGATTGGGGCATGCAGTCTACAAGGTAGACGATCCCCGGGCGCTGATTCTGGCCCCCATGTCCAAAGTGGTGGGTGAACGTTTTGGAGAAACGAAATGGTATGAAATGTCAGCGCTCCTGGAAAAAGTTGCCAAGGAGCAATTCAAGGAGCGTAAGGGGAGAGACATTTACACTAACGTGGATTTCTACAGTGCCTCCCTCTATTACATGATGGGAATTCCCATGGACCAATATACTCCTATATTCGCCATCGCTAGAGTCGCCGGTTGGACCGCTCATATTATAGAAGAGCAGTTTGCTGAAGCAGCGCCGAAACCAATGCTTTACCGGCCCGAATCAGACTATGTTGGTGAGTACTGCGGTCCCGAAGTTTGCGAATTTGTGCCCATCGACGAGCGCTAAGCGGCGAAGGAACCTCTCGCCCGAGCCCTGCGGGCTCTCGAGTACACAGGAAGTGTCGCAAAGCGCATGGCGCAAAGCGTCACTAAGTCATTTGGCTCCGCCGTCAGTAGGGCTACGCCCGTCATTTTTGCTCATTTATAGTCATCCGGCATTGGTGCCATCCATAATCACTAATCATAATGACCTAGTGACAGCGCAGCGTAGTGACGGCCACGATAAGTGGCCAAGTGACCATGAATGACAGCATAGCGCGATGACTCAGTAACCTATGACGCTACGCTCTATGCTCTTTGCGCTATGCTCAGTCTGTGGTCTCTGTGAGAGCTGGAGTGAAACTACGACCGAGGAGAAATAACGATGCAGGATAACGCAAGAGCAATGGTCTTGGCCTCATTTATGGCTGATTCACTCTCCCTTGGGGTGCACTGGATCTATGACGCCTCCAAGATTGCCAGGGAATATGGCCGGGTTGAATCTTTTCTTAAACCAAAAGAGGATTCTTACCACCCCACCAAGGACAAGGGTGAATTTACCCACTACGGTGATCAGCAACTGGTTCTGTTGGAATCTGTGGCGGCAAGGAACGGCTTCGACTTGAACGATTTCTCGGAACGTTGGCAAAGGTTTTTTCAAGACTACAACGGCTACTTTGACGCCGCAACCAAAGGGACTCTTAGAAATTTCTCAAAGGGGAACAGCCCTCTAGACTCTGGCTCACCTTCGGATGATCTGGCCGGTGCATCTCGCATTGCCCCGCTTGCTCTTTGCTATCCTAATGATCTAGAAGAACTGGTGGAGAAGGCGAAACTCCAAACCAGGATGACTCACCGTGATCCCTTGACCGTAAGGTGTGCTGAGTTCTTTGCCAGAGTGGCCTGGAAGAGTCTGAGGGGAACACCACCTGCCACGGCAGTTACTGAAGTAACTGAAGAGACATTCCCGGGAACCATCATCGCCGAATGGGTGGAGGAGGGACTG
>JASFGC010000210.1:0-6586 GCA_050123975.1 Syntrophobacterales bacterium
CCACCGAGGAAAGCCTCCTCCTTACCAAGTTTGCCGAGTCCGTGACCATGCTGGTGAGAAGCGGGGAGTTTCGAGCAACGAAAATAATTCAGGAAAGCGTGCTCAGCCACCCCAATATTGAAGTGCTCTGGCATACGGAAGTAAAGGAATTCATGGGGGAGGAGGCCAAATTAAATAAAATCAGAATTGTCAACAACCAGACCGGTGCAGGGGAAGAATTGCCAATTGATGGAGTTTTTATCTTTATCGGTTTAGAGCCAAACAGTGAATTTCTCGAGGGAAGCGGGGTTTTGCTTGATGAGTGGGGTTTTATCGTCACCGGTCACGATTTGGTCCATAGCGGCGATAGACCAACTGGCTACGAAAATCGTGATCCTCACCTGCTGGAAACCAGCGTGCCAGGTATTTTTACCGCAGGAGATGTACGAGACAAAAGCACCAAACAGGTGGCCAGTGCTGCCGGTGAAGGAGCCAGTGCTGCCCTGATGATTCGCGAGTATTTGAAGACGGTCTAATAGCATGGGGCATGGAGCATGGAGAAATGCAGCTGACAGCAGTTTCAACTAGACACTAAGCACTAGGAACTAGGCACGAAGGGACGACGCGGGGACACGGAGACACGGAGACACGGCGAGACGGGTAGAAGACGTCAGAGATCAGACGTCAGAGGTCAGGAAGCAACTAGGAACTAAGAACTCCTTCGACAGGACTTGTCGACGAGCTCAAGTCGTGTCGCTCAGGACAAGTAGGCACTAGGCACAGGTTTTACGATTTCAACGATTTGACGAATCAACGATTTGACTATTTGACGTTCACCGCTTACCGCTTACTGCTCACTGATCACCGCTCACCGCTTACCCTATACGACTATAGGAACAACAACCCAGATGACCGAGACAGAACGACAGGTTTTGTTGGAAGAGATCGAAAATCTGAAAGAAAAGCTTCGTGATCGCGAGGCTGCTTTACCGCCTCATTCTGTGAGACCGCACCAGATTCAAGAGATTGAGGAACTTGAAGAAAAGATCGCTGCACTCGAGGGAAAACTGACAGAGAAATGACACATCTATGGCCGCCTTACATGGTCATCTCAACCCCGTTTTCCTGGATAAGGGGGATAATATCGTAGGAGGGAAGTGGCGGACTAAAGAGGTAGCCCTGGATCATATTACAACCTCTTGTTTCCAAGAATTCTAGCTGTTTTTCTGTCTCCACCCCAACGGCAATCACATCTAGCTTTAGGCTATGCGCAATCGCAATAATCGCAGATACCATGGCCTCACTATCTACATTGCCTGGAATATCCTTTATGAATGAACGGTCTATTTTCAGGGCATCCAGTGGATAATTCTTGAGATGGTAGAGAGAGGAATAACCGGTACCGAAATCATCCACTGCTATCCTGACCCCCGTCTCTTTCAAGTACTGCAGCGCCGCCTTGGTACTTTTGCCGATTTGAAGCAAGGAACTCTCGGTAAGTTCTATCTCGAGAAATGAAGGATCCATACCGGTTTCATCCAAGACCCGAGGTATCAATCTTACGAGTTTCTGCTGTTTAAATAAGAGATTTGAGAGATTTACAGCTATACGCATCAATGCCAAACCGGCCTTTTGCCAAGCCAGGTTCTGCTCACAGGCCGTCCTGAGCACCCACTCACTGATGGGCTCTATGAGACCGCATTCTTCAGCCAACGGTATGATTTCTGCCGGAGTGATCACTCCCATTTTCGCATGTTGCCATCGTATCAGTGCTTCTATACCACTGATTGTCTTGGTGCCAATTGCTAGTTGCGGTTGGTAGTAGAGCGTCAAATCCTCAGTTTCCAGGGCTTCCCGCAAATCACCCCTCAGGGTAACTCTCTCAGGGGTAGTACCTTCCAGAGAGTCCGCGAAGAACTGGTAATTGTTCCTCCCCAGGTTCTTTGCATGATACATTGCTTTGTCAGCGTTCTTGATCAGGGTCTCTGGTTCTTCCCCGTCAGCAGGATACAGACTGATGCCAATGCTGGTGGTTACGGATAGTTCGTGACCATCTAACATATAAGCATCTGAGATGGTGTAAAGAATGCGGCGAGCTACTTTGGACACGTCCTGAACATCTTGAATATTGGTCAGCAACAGAACAAATTCGTCACCGCCAAACCTCGCAACATTAGTGCTGCAAATATCTTCAACATTACGAGCGAGTATGTCACTTTTGCGGATAATTCTCATCAAACGTTCACCCACGGCCCGCAGCAACATGTCGCCCAAGTGATGGCCGTAGGTATCGTTAACACGTTTGAAATAGTCAAGATCTAGGAACAGTGTTGCCAGTTGACTTTTCGTGCGTTTGGCATAAGCAAGCGCTTGGTTCATATGTTCATTAAACATCAAGCGATTCGGTAAGCCAGTCAAACAATCATAAAAAGCGAGAAAGCGCATCTCTTCTTCGGTTCGCTTTCGCGCCGTTATGTCAGCTATGAAATGGAGTGTTGCGGGCTTGCTGTCCCAGTCAATGAGGATCCCTTTCGCCTCTACCCACTTGACATTGTTGTTTCTGGAGGCAATCCGGAAAGAGTACTCTGGACATGCTCTTTTTCCCGACAGGATTCTGGCGTGGTATTCAAGGACCTCTTCTCGGTCTTCTGCGTGGACAAATTCGATGAAAGGGTTAGAGGTCAACTCACCTTCCGGATAATCCAAGAGTTCCAAGGCCGTGGGATTGAAAAATGTGAGGATTCCATCCTGGATTACCAAGATGGCTTCATTGGCATTTTCCACTAAAAAGCGGTATTTCTCTTCTGACAAAATTAATTTGTCATAAAGCTTTTTGGACTGCAGAACAGAGTTTATTTTTGCCTTTAATTCCGGCATGAAGTAGGGTTTTGTAATATAGGCAATAGCTCCCGCCTCAAAGCTCTTTACAATATCTTCTTTTTCTTCAACAGCCGTCCCCACCACTATGGGGATATGGCTGGTAGCATGATCGGTTTTTAATAGTTTAATGGCTTCGATACCGTTCATCACCGGCATCATTAAATCCATAACAATTACGTCAGGTCTCAGGCTACGAGTTTCACTGACTGCTTCCTCACCATTCGTTACACTGACAACCTGAAATCCCTCAGATTCGAGTTCAGTACTGACGAGTTCTCTGAGGTCACCGTCATCCTCTGCGATCAGGACAACATTGGACCTGTTACTCATCTCTGAACCCTTACTCATGTCCTTAGCCCTTTCTACTCCCATAGCCTACAAATGCTCGCCCCGGCGTGACTGCCAGAGCAGATGCTGTCTTTCTGCTCTAATAGTTATAGCCTCTACTTTGTAAAACGTCAGAGTAAATGCGGAGTTCATCTCTAGGATGATAAGCATATCCTGTGCCAAGTTTCGTTGAGCTCCCCTGGAAATCGTCGAAGCAATACCTCTAACCGGTGCCAACTCTTCCTTATTCTTAAAGAAAATGTCTAATAGTACTGTTGTGGAAGAAATATCAAACCGGTATATGACTATTTACTCATCATCGAAAACCTGATCTTTAGGGCCAGGTCAGAGTTCAATGGCTTTGCCAGTACAGGTGCAAACTTTTTTGGAGTACTGGAGTATTGGAGTACTGGAGTGTTAGCAAAAATGAGAGCCTGAATTTAATGTAAATTGGTTTTTTCATTACTCCATTACTCCACCACTCCATCACTCCAGCAGACTGCCGCAAGGGGGAAAGAGTATGGAAGCCCCCTCAGAGGGCAGTATAAAGCCGGGTCTTTGGATCCGGGTTCTTTGCTCGTGGAGGTTTTCATGACCTAGGAGAAATGAACTGGATGTTTCAGTTCAGGCCACGTTCACTGTGAGGTACAAGTCGCCATTCTCAAAAGCGTGGTGCCTGCCTTTTCCGGTAAGGCGCAAGCGCGTTCCGGACCGAGTGCCTGGAGGTATTCGTACTTTCAACCTCTCCTTTCCTTGGCCGCGGTCAATGGCGATTGTCACCCACGTGCCTCGCTGGGCATCCTCAGGAGGCAAGGTTAGATTATAGGTGAGATCCTGCGGTCGGACAGTTACCTCTTGAGTTTCGTGGGATAGGGTCTTTTGGCCCCCCGACAAGAAGCGGCCGATCTTCTGTCCTAACTGCTGCAAAAACCCAGGAGACTTAACTCTCCGGGTCTGGTGGGTCTCGAGATGTGATCGCTGCCTCAGCCTGCCAAATTTCATCCGTTGGGAACCAAAAGGGCCCCAAACGAAAATACCCCCAAAAAATACGCCACGACCGCCGAAAAAGACCTTGTCGAAAAAACGCTGATCGAAGCGAAATCCAGCCTTCTCAAACTCCCCGAAAAGATCCTGGAAAACGCGTCTGAATCTTGGGTCCCTGAAAAGATCCTGAAAAATTTCCTCTTGAGAGTAAGGAAAACCTTGGCCCGCCGCCCTTTGCTGAGGTCCAGCTCTCAGCCATCTGTCATAATCATTACGTTTTACAGGATCTGCCAGGACCCCGTAAGCTTCGGCAATCTCCTTGAAGCGCTCCTCTGCACGAGAGTCGCCAGGATTGCGGTCAGGGTGGTACTTGAAGGCAAGCCGACGATATCCCTTTCTAATTTGCTCTTCAGAAGCGTCTTGGTCGACCTCGAGAATCTTATAGTAGTCTTTCATGATAAATAAATCGTTTGATCACCGGTCTTCAAGTCCAGCTCAGATCGCATAGAGCATAGCGCATGGCGCATAGCGAAAAAAATTATACGGTAAATGGTAAACGGTGAACAGTTGCAGAGCCAGTGCGTAATCGGTTTACCGTTCATCATTTACTGTTTACCTCACGCTCTGCGCTCTGCGCTTAGCGCTTTGCGTTTGGGGATAACGCAGAGCAGCTAATCCGGACCTGAATTCTTTACTCCCCTTTCCCCATCCAGCCACTCGGAAAGCTTTTCTGTAACCAGCCACTCTATATCGTTTCTCGTCTGCCTGAAAGAATCCAGACCCTCCATGAAAGGATCCCTCACATGCCAGGGTATCACTTTGCCCGCAAACGTTGGGGGGATCATGCCTTCTAGAGGGTAAATGACAAGATCCAAGATCAGATGGAAACCATCAATATCCATCTCACTCAAGTCTTTCGAATAAAGGCCTTCAATTGAGACCCCTACCTCCTCAAGAACGTTTTTGGTCTCTGCCGGTATGTAGCCCAGAGCACTAACCCCAGCAGAAGCCACCTCAAGCTTATCACCCCAATGGTGCCTAGCCAACGCTTCGGCCATTATACTTCTACAGGCGTTCCCATAACATAAGAAAAGCACGCTCTTTTTCATAAGGTGCTCCAACAGGTAGCAGTGGATTGATAAAAGTCCATAAAAAGCAACAACACGGAAGCAACTTCAGCGATAATAACAGAAAGATAAACACTCTTTGAAGTTCCGCAACAACTTAATATTATTGAAGCTCCCTGCAGCAAGCTGCAGGGAATCTTCGAAATGTAAGGAAATGATTCCATCTTATTGTAGTTCGCTCGCTAACCCCGTCCGCCTCCGGCGGACTACGGGGAATGCGCTCGCTGTAGCATTTTCAACATCGAAAAACTATTTTATGGCGCTCGGTCAGAGTTTAATGACTTTACCAGTACAGGTGGCGAGCTATTTTGGAGGTTTCAAGTTTCAGTGTTCAGATTTCAGTTTTCTTGTTTTTTCCCTGACACCTGACACCTGAAACCTGAAACCCTGAGATCTGGTGTCTGGATAAGGGGTAGTGCAAGGCTGGGACCTTTGACTCCAAATTCCTAACTACACTAGCTTGTTAAGGCGGGAGAACAGCTGGTCCACCCTCTGCTGCGCGCTCCTATACTCAGCACGAGACCTAAACCTGGAGCCCAGACAACCGAACATCATATCTATGGCCGCAGGAAATTCCTGCCCATCAATGGCTTGGTCTGCACTAGAACATGGCAAAGAACTGCAGGGTACTGGGTTGGAGTCATGGTCTCGGTAAGGCCAGTCTATTTTCCAATGAAAGAATTCATGCACCAATCTTGAAGCCGGGGGAGCCACGAGAAAAGCCGGATCTATCTGCCGGCCCAATCTTTCTTCAACCAACCGAAAAAAAGCCCTGGCATAGTCGGCATCACTGATTACCAAGCCATAAAGGTACCAGTCATGGATTGTACCGAGAATGACCCATTTTTCGGCGCTACTTAACTCTCGATAAGAGCGACAGAAAAAGCCCTGGCAAGCCATAGCGCCGTGAAATGATAGTCCACGCCAGTCTATGGACTGATTTCCGTGAGCAAGGGGGTGCAGCATACAGCCAACCCGGGTTTCTCCGCTGTCCAAAAAACCCACAAATTCGCAGGAATAGAATTCTGGATCGAGAAGCCTGGATTGTTCTTTTCTTTTGGTTGATTCTGAAAAGCGTTGGATGGCTGTCATATTTCGGTCTGTGCTAGCGAACTCCCTAGTCCTCACTCTCAGTTTACGAACGAGTGCATTCCTGCTCGCATGGTGGGTATTATATAAACCACAGCACCAACCACATGATTTCTGCGATCCTGGTTGGCAGAGATGAAAATCAGATGGTGATGCGTCCACGAGCTTTTTCAATCCCTCAATTCCTAAATGCCTAAAAT
>JASFGC010000211.1:0-6484 GCA_050123975.1 Syntrophobacterales bacterium
TACGCTACTCACCCCTGCCAAGATCTCCATGAGTTGATTAATCCTGTCTTTAAGGCGCATAGTCTCGGCGCTCATTTCCATCATCTCGTCGGGTTCCGCCTTCTTCAGCACCTCATGGAGGGCACTCACCAGCTCAAAAAGACCAACCTCGGCAATCTCCTCACCACTTTCCAGATCCCAAAGCTCTTCACTTGGAATGTTTCTCACATAGACGTCCCGTCCTAACTGCACACTGTCAGCTAGAGCCTGAGCAGCCTCCCTTATCTTGGCATATTCCAGTAAAGGCCTCACCAACTCCATACGTGGGTCTTCTTCCTGTTCGTCATCATCCGAACCAATCCTGGGAACCAACAGCCGAGACTTGATATATGCCAGGGTAGCCGCCATTTCCAAGAACTCGCCGGCCACGTCTATATTAAGGCTCCTCATTATGTCAAGATAGGCCAGATACTGATCCATTATAAAAGCTATGGGAATATCATATATGTCAACCTTGTTTTTCCGAATAAGGTGGAGCAACAGATCCATGGGACCTTCAAAAATCTCCAGTTGCACTTGGTATTCTTCTGCCATGGGTGTGCCATCCGTCATCGTTGGTTGACCTCAGTAACCTAACGGGAAATCCGAATTTCGAATATCAAGATAGAAGAGATTCAGAAATTTAGGGATTGAGGAATTTTGGAATTATGATAAAAGGTTATGGCAATCCCCAAACTTCTATTGGTTTGAATTCCTCAATTCCCTAATTCCTTAATTCCTCAATTTTACCCTGCTTCCATGAATCGCTTCCGAACAAACTCCACTTCTTCCTCTCTGCTGCTCAACTCACCATTGAGTCGGCCGTCCAGAAGTCCGTCCAAGATCTCCCGGTAAATGGGTCCAGGGGTAATGCCCATATCTTTCAAATCTCTTCCCCTAAGCTCTGGACGTACCTCTTTAAGATTACGGAAATAGAGACTAATGGCACGCCGCGTCTCTTCCTGTTCGGTCTTGGCCATGATAAAGAGAAGCCACTCTTGATTGAGAGCTTCTAGAAGATGATAGATTTCACTCGGTTTCAAATCCTGTCTTCTGTAAAATCCCTGGGCAACAGATATGGCCTTTGCTCTGCCCTCCACCAGCCAACTTGTAATCCGGGGAGGGAATTCCATTCTGCTGCAAAATTCCTCAAGTCCTTCAGCGCTCAAGGGGTCAGCTAGAGCCAGAAGATAGACGAGCCAGCGCTCACAGCCATTTCCTATGAAGCTGAGATTGAACCAGGCCAGTACTGAGCGGATCTCCTCCAGGAGCCTTGCCATTTGAGAGCTATAGGCAATGTTAGAATGAAGGAAAGGCAGCAGTTCAAATTCGTGCATTCGTCTTATGGCTGGAGCCGGATTCTCTTCGCTCAGGATCAGTTTGAGTTCGTTGGTCAACCGCCTGCCACTCAGATGGACCGGAAGATTCATCTTGACCGCATTTTGAATAAGATTGGCAGTGTGTTTGCCAATACGAAAGCCCAGCCGCTGTTCATATCGAATGGCCCGGAACACCCGAGTGGGATCCTCCACGAAGCTGTAATTGTGGAGCACTCGTATGGCTTTGTCTTTAAAGTCTCTCTGGGCGCCAAAATAATCAATTAATTGGCCAAATCTTGCTGGATCCAGTTCCACCGCCAGAGTATTCATGGTGAAATCGCGCCTGTAGAGATCCAGTTTCAAGGAACTAAGCTCAACAGTAGGCAGTGCTGCCGGATACTCATAATATTCCAGGCGCGCGGTGGCCACATCAATCTTGAACCCATCAGGGAAAATGATCACCGCGGTGCCGAATTTTTTGTAGGACCTCACTCGAGCCCCATAGATCTCGGCAAAATCTTTGGCAAATTCAATTCCATCACCCTCAACAACAATGTCAATGTCCAGATTGGGCCGCCTTAGCACCAGGTCGCGGATAAAACCTCCAACAGCATACGCTTTGAAGTCGCGCTTTTCTGCTACCTTTCCAGCTGCTTGCAGCAGCTCATTGACCGGACGGGGCAACTGTTCTGCCATTATGTTGGCGACATTCTTACGGCGCTTGTTCCCGGTTGTGGGTACCGGCTCGTACAGATAGGTGGGAATGCGGCTGGGGTCGTTGAGCAGCACGTTCAACAAATCCTTACGGGTAATAACTCCGATCACCTGCTCACCGTCGACTACGGGAAGCAAACGCTGCTGGCGGTCCACAATGTGCTCTTGAATTTCAATCAGAGACGCATCCGGCTTGACGCTACTGAATTCGGTGCTCATGAAATCACCAACGTCTGCTTCTTCGAGACCGTGATATATCCCCTTGTCAATCATCTGGCGCGAGAGTATCCCCACCAAACGCTCCCCGTCTACTACTGGTGCGGCGTTGATGTTATAACGCGTGAGCAGGTCAGCGGCCTCTTGCAGATTACGCTCAGGTGGCACCGTAATGACCGGGGAGGACATCAGGTTCCTCGCCTGCCGCCCAGGATTAATCCAACTTTGGAGAATCCGGAAAAGCTCCTCCTCGACCTGAATCATGGTAAGGTCTTTGATGGTGGCCGAGGCAGCACTAGAGTGACCACCTCCTCCAAAAACTGTGGCAATCTCTCCTACGTTCACTTCATGCAAGCGGCTGCGCCCCACCAAGTAAATCCTGTCTTCCATCCGGGCAAGGGCAAATAGTACATTGAGGTTCTCCATATCCATAAGTTTGTGGGCTAGCAGGGCAAAATCCCCTATGTACCTATCAGCAGAGGCCCGGGCAATGCAAATGGGGATAGTGTTGATGGTATGAGTAGTGGCCGAATGGATCAAATCATTTAACAGTGAAATCTGTTCTGCGGTTAACTCACGCGTGAGCATGTCGGCCACCATATTAAGGTTGGCTCCCTGCTCGAGGAGGAATCGAGCAGCTTGGTAATCCTCTGGGGTGGTCGATGAAAAAGTGAATGAACCGGTATCCTCGTAGATACCCAGGGCAAGGATGGTGGCCTCGTCTGGGGTAAGTTCAACGCCACGCTCCTTGATAATCTCGGTAAGGATGGTGACGGTAGCACCGACTTGTCTTATTACCTCGCGGGAACCAGTGAGATCATCTTCAGAAGCGGGATGGTGGTCGTAGATGTGAATATCCACGTCTGTCTCTCTTGCCAAGCTCTCGAATCTGCCAATGCGGCCCGCCTGTCTTGTATCCACCAGAATGAGGCGCTGAATATTTGCAAAGTCCAGATCTCGAATTTTGGCAAAGTTAAAAAAATAGAAGGTGGACTCAACCAGGAATTCTCTAAGATTGTGCTCCTGAGAGCCAGGAAATACCATCACCGCCTCTGGGTAGAGCTTCTTTGCAGCAATCATTGACGCCATGGCGTCGAAATCTGCGTTTATATGAGTGGTGATAATTTCCACTTTTTCGCTTCTTCTCAACTACCTCGAAACACAGTTAGTGTTCTTGTTTATTTTATTTATCTATAAAATAAATTTATTCAGCCCAGTTTTTAGTTCTTAGTGCTTAGTTCTTAGTGCCTAGTAGCTCGCTGCCTGCTGCTCGCTGCCTGCTGCTTGCTGCCTCCTGCCAGCTTTCTCTCCGTCTCTCCGATTCTCCGTTTCCCCGCGTCGGCCCCTAGGCCCGCGGATGGTATTTCTTATGCACTTCCCTGAGCTTTTCCCGCGCAACATGTGTATATATCTGTGTGGTGCTTATATCGGCATGACCCAGCATCATCTGCACCGAGCGCAAGTCTGCCCCACGTTCGAGGAGATGGGTAGCGAACGAGTGTCGCAGGGTGTGCGGGGTGAGTGATTTTTCCATTCCTGCTTGACGCCCATATTTCTTCAGCAACTTCCAGAAACCTTGCCTGGTCATTGCAGTACCTCGATTGCTGACAAAAAGAATATCACTCACCCTACCCTTCAGCAAACGCGGTCTTGACTCCAGGGTATAGCTTTGCACCGCCTCAGTCGCTACCTCTCCCATTGGTACAATACGTTCTTTGGATCCTTTGCCGCGTGCAACCAGAAAACCCACCTCCAGGTTGACTCGCCCAACGGCAAGTGTGATCAGTTCGGTAACGCGCAACCCTGTGCCGTAGAGAAGTTCTAGCATGGCAGCGTCTCTCTGGCCCAGAGGAAGATCTGAATTTGGCTGCGCCAGCAATCGTTCCACCTCTGCAACACTGAGCACAGTCGGAAGCTGGCGCCGGAGTCGGGGCGATGTCAAATTCGCCACTGGGCTCTTTTTCAAGTGGCTGTCGCGGACCATAAATTTGAAAAAGCCGCGCATTGCCGAAAGGAGTCTTGCCCTACTCCTGGGAGCCAAACCTTGCTCTTGGGCCTGGGAAAGAAAAGCCATGATCTCTGGGAACCGAACCTGGCTCCAGTTATCTATCCCGTGATTTTTAAGGTAATTTAGAAATTTAAGTAAATCGGCGCTGTAGGAAGCTCGGGTATTGGCGGCAAGACCCTTCTCTACAGTAAGATAGTCGAGATAGAGATCCAAATGGGTTTCCATTGCTTCTTGACTATTTCACATTTTGCTCGAAAAAAACCATCCTAGCCTTTGTTTTCCCAATGAAATCAGATTTTTCTAAAATCGACGAGAACATAGCAGATGCCCCCTATGGAGTCAACAGCAAAGCCCCAAGATCAGGTGGCAGCTGGCAGCCAGCAGCCCCGCGACAAGCTCGGGACAGGCAGGCAGAAAGTGTTATGCAAAAGGTCTTGACCTTGGCTGTTGGTTGTGGCACTTTGTTGGGAGTTTTTGCAAAATTGCCAAACTGTGGATATCTTTAGTAAAAAAGTAGTGAGCTACCGAAATGCCCCGCAGGAAGCGCCGCCAGCCCTCTGCAAGACCACGATCCAGGAGTGAAAACCTGCAAAAACTTTTGTCCCTCTTCGAACCCAAAGACAAGGCCTTGATAACCATTGATGCCGATCCAGATGCCATGGCATCCGCCATGGCTCTGAAGCGGCTACTCTGGCACAAGGTCCACTCAGTTACCATTGCCCATTTCAACGACATCGTCCGATTCGACAATGTCACCATGGTGCGGCTTCTCAAGATCCCTCTGGTCAAGCTGCAGCAAATTGATGTCCAAGCTTTCTCCAAAACCCTTCTGGTAGATAGCCAACCCCACCATCATGAGGCTTTCAGCGACTTTGAATACGATGCTGTCATCGATCACCATCCCGTTACAACGACAGTTGACGCCCCGTTCGTAGACATCCGGCCCAGTTACGGGGCTACCGCCACCATGATGACCGAGTATTTGCGCGCGGCCAAAATCCGTCCTTCGAAAAGCTTGGCCACCGCCCTTCTCTACGCCATTCGTGTAGACACCCACAACTTTGAGTTGCATGCCTTTGAAAACGATGTCCAAGCTTTCCATTACCTCTTTCCGCTCGCCAACATGAATCTGCTCCGAAAGATTGAAATATCCGACATGGGAGTGAGAGATCTCAAGTATTTCCAACAGGCCTTGGAAAACAAACGCATCATCAAAGGCAAGATTTTTTCCCACCTCGGACAGGTCCAGTCTCCGGACATTCTGGTACTCCTTGCCGACTTTTTTATGAGATGCCACGAAGTTGGGTGGGCCGTGGTCTCGGGTGTTTACCACAAGAACCTGGTGGTAATCATACGAAATGATGGATTCCGGAAAAATGCTGGTTCCAAGGCGATCAAGGCCTTTGGCAGGTTGGGGAGTGCCGGTGGTCACCGAGCTATGGCCAGAGCCGAAATTCCTCTCGCTAATCTGGACGGCCACCTAAGAAAAACAGATCTTTCCGATCTGGGTCGATTCGTGATTCGTCAATTCAAGAAGACTTTGGAGAGTTGAGGAGATGAAGGATTGCGGATTTAAAAGCAAGGAGTCAGAATCCAGAATTGAGAATGAAGAATCAAAAAGCAAATACCTCTTTTCTACTGACTACTAGCTACTGACTACTGAATCCTCTGTTTCTTTTCCCTGACACCTGACACCCGACACCTGAAACCCTTAAATTGAGTTTTCAATCCTTTCTCAGTCCTCCCGTTGTTTCGGCTCAGCCAGCCCCGCAGCAATCTTTTCAGTGTGGTACATCATTTCCTGGATGTGCTTGTCCTTTTTCTCAAGACGTTGCTTCAGGGTACGGTTTTCTTGCCGCAACTTTGAAACCTCTGATTTGGCAAAAAACCCGCGGATTTTTCCATAGAGAACTGCCGATATCGCCCCGAGAACTGCACCGAGAGCCAGACCTATCCACAAATAAAAGCTTGGATTTTCCACCGGATATCACTCTCCTCCCATATTTAAAGGTTTCAGTGTTCAGTGTTCGGGTGTCAGCCTTATCCTTCATCATTCAGATATTAGTGTTCGTATTTCAGTGTCCAGGTAACTGTGTCCGGGATTCAGTTATAGCCTCTGTGTTTTTTCTTCCTGACACCTGAAACCTGACACCTGAAACCCTGAAACATAGTCTCCGAAAGCTCTAGTCACTCCAGCACTCCAGCACTC
>JASFGC010000212.1:0-6479 GCA_050123975.1 Syntrophobacterales bacterium
TGCTGAGTTCTTTGCCAGAGTGGCCTGGAAGAGTCTGAGGGGAACACCACCTGCCACGGCAGTTACTGAAGTAACTGAAGAGACATTCCCGGGAACCATCATCGCCGAATGGGTGGAGGAGGGACTGCAATCCACAACCATGGATAGTGTCTCTGCCATAGGCAGTTTCGGACAGTCGTGTCACACAGCGGATGCCTTTCCCGGCATCATCCACCTCATTGCCAAGTACGAGAGTGATCTCCGGGAAGGCCTCATCCAGGCAGTTATGGCAGGCGGTGACAACGCCGCCCGAGGAATGGCGGTGGGTATGATCCTTGGGGCTTATCTGGGCGAGGAACACCTGCCTGAGCCATGGGTCACCGAACTGAAGAAAAAAAAAGAAATTCAACATCTTCTCAGCCAGATCGGGTGATGGAGGTCCATTCATGAAGCGCTTTCATCTTCTGATCATCATATTATCACTGCTTGCCCTCATCTTTTTCTTGCGGGGTCACGCTTCTACCGTTGAACGAATCCATCGGGTATCTGACGGCAAGATTCTCTCTTTGCCTGAGCTGACAAAAGACCTCATTGAATCCCGACTCGTTTTTGTCGGAGAAATTCACACCTACCAGCGCCATCACCATATGCAGCTGCAAACGATTCGTGCCTTGAAAGAGGCCGGTGCTCCCGTGGCCATCGGTTTGGAGATGTTCAGGCGTGATAATCAGGCGCATCTGGATCGTTGGATCGCAGGGGAGTTGAGTAAGAGGGAATTTGAAAAAATCTATTATAAGAATTGGAATTACCCCTGGCCTCTTTACAGAGACATATTCCTGTACGCCAGAAAGTATAAGATCCCCATGGTCGGGCTTAATGTGCCCCCTGAGGTAACGAGACAGGTTGCCCGGGAGGGTTTTGCCTCTCTCTCACCGAAGCAACGTGGTGATTTGCCCATGGTTACCTGCCGGGTGGACCCCGAATACATGGCTTTTGTGCGACGTTCTCTTGGTATGCACGGGCACGGTGGTATGGAATTCACCAAGTTCTGTGAGGCCCAATTGGTCTGGGATACCGCCATGGCCTGGAGTCTTCTGCGCTATTTGGAAAAAAACCCGGATACCACCGTGGTAGTCGTAGCCGGCAGTGGCCATTCCTGGAAACTGGGTATACCAGCCCAGATTCGAAGCAGATCCACACTGCCATTTCGAGTAATTCTTCCTGAGGTCCCCGGCAGAGTAGACAGAGAACACATTGGGCTCAATGAAGCCGACTATGTGTGGCTAGAACCGAGATAAGTAAAAGGCGCAGGGCACACGGCACAGGGCGCAAGGCAAAAACAATAAAGGAAAACCAATCCTTTCCTTGTGCCTTGGGCCTTACGCCTTTTGCCACTATGCTTTAGATTGGTGACTTCGCCCGAAGAACCGCGTGGGCAAACCCCCAAGATGAATTGATGCTAACTTTTGTTTTATTCGACATCGACGGTACTCTAGTAAGTCTGGATGGGGCGGGGAGCCGGTCCTTAAACCGGGCAATGGAAGAACTCCTCCAGGTCACAGATGGATTCCGAGATATTGACTTCGCGGGAAAAACCGATCTCCAGATAATTCGAGAAGGCCTAGACAAATTAGATTTGGCAGATCGGGATGACCTTTTGCACTCACTTTTGGATCGCTACTTGATTCATCTTCGGACTGAAGTTTCAACGGGCAGGGGACATGTAAAGAACGGGGTGAGAGAACTTCTGGCCGCACTCCAGGATTTGGGTGTCTACCTCGGTCTCCTAACTGGAAACGCCGAAGTAGGAGCGCGGCTTAAACTCAAGCCCTTTGGACTTAACCGGTATTTCCCGGTGGGTGCTTTCGGGAGTGATAGTGAAGACAGAAACCTGCTCCTACCCATTGCGGTGCAAAGACTCCAAGAATTTGAGTCCATTTCGGTGAGTCATGACCGTTGTGTGGTGATTGGAGATACCCCCAAGGATGTTGAGTGCGCCCACGTTCATGGAGCCTCTGCAATCGCCGTGGCCACAGGCACCTACGCACTGAGGGAGCTGAAAAAGACTGATGCTGAGCTTATAACCGCTGACCTTACCGATACCGAAAAGATCGTAGACTGGATCATGAGGAGATGGAAGCGGAGCCGAAGCTCCGCACTTTATTTGAAGGGTAAATAGTTCAAGCTGACCCTAGATATGGTAGCAAGTTATTCAGAGACAAAGTGCAAAAGTATGTTATCTCCACTTTTCAAGATTATCTCTCCTTGCTACTTCCCGTGCTGCCTCTTCAAATGCCTTTTCATATTCAGCACCAAAAACAGTGTCAGTTTCTAGTCTTTTTTCGTACTGTGCTTTTTCCCTCTCGGTAAGATATGCTTTGCGAGGCAGCAAATGGTCTCATTACTTTTATGAACTCACCTAATGTATCAAGGTTTTTGAAACGACCTACGTAAACCCAATCACCTGGTGAATCTATTTGCCATAACTCATACCTACATCCATTCCAATAGGAAACAAGATTAGTTGATCGGTCTTTACATTCATCATCCCAAATAGAGATTGTAATAAGCCAAGATATTGTTTCTAAATCAGATATACACGACTTGTGTTCTACTTCAAATCCTACATTAATAGTGAATTGTATTTCACCTGGAGCAGCACATTCCTTTTCAACTGGCAAAGTGGCACAGCTCGTTAAGAGAAACAGGAAAAACAATCTCATGTATTGTTTAAATTTCAGTCCAGATTTTATCAAATTTCCAATCCCCACTTTCAGGACAAATTAAGCATACTGAACTTTGGATTTAAGCATGAGTTTTTCCCTAAAATGTTCGTTGATATATGTACCCGTACAATGTTTGAGCAACTTCTGTGCCATTCATTTTAAGTCTTTGATATTTAACAAATACTTGAGGGGTATAGTTGCCTAGAAGGGAAGAATGTTCTATTCGGCTTAAGGCAATATGCTTTTAGGGCTGGGTAACTGAGTGATTTGACATACGAAATATCCGTATGCCTGTGCTTAATAGAGAGATGTTAGGAGGGAAACTATGTTTCACATATCTTCCTCAGACCATGGAGCTATAGGTGTCAGCACCACTCTCTGTGCTGACAAATCTTGGCATTTGGACATCTCTGGGCAGGAAAAGGCCCGAAAAAATGAAAGGCGGGGCCATTGCCGACCCCGCCTTTTCTCTTTTTGTGTTCTTTGATTTCAGGTTGGACCACTACCTCGGGTAAGTAAGACTCTGCTCAAACCCTCGTTAGTTTATTCCCCCTATCGATACCCTGACACGTCGATTCAATTGGCGTCCCTCTGCTGTCTCATTACTGGCCTCAGGAGCGGTTGGCCCATACCACACCGTCACCAGCCGCTTCTCAGCAATAGCACTGATGTTTGCCTCTGCTGCTGAGAAAATCTCCTTCTGCATCAAGTAATTCCTAACGCTCTCAGCCCGTTGCCGTGACAACATCATGTTGTAAGTGGGATCACCCGTGCTGTCAGCAAAGCCTTCAATGAGAGCGTATGTGTCAGGATTTTTCTCCAAAAACTTTGCCAGGGCATCCAACTTGGCGTGATACTCCGGGCGTATATCAGCGCTGTTAAAATCAAACTGGATGCTATCGAGTTCGACGCCCACAACTTTGCTAATAAGTTGGGTCTGCATGATGGCCCTGTCTCTGACCGCATAAATCGCACTGGTCATATACTCCGGCCTGCTGAGCATGGCATCAAAGCTTACCACCCGGGAGCAAGCATTCACCGCAGCCAGATCATTCACCAATTTCTGACTTTTTGGAGTCTGTGCTGAACTGACGAGGTCAAAACAGACATTGTATTTGGAGGCGAGCTCCCTCGCTGCTGGCACAGGCCATACCTTCGGCTGGCTCAAGGTAAATTGGCCGTCAGAGAAAATAAACACAACCGTCTTCCCAGACAGATTGGCAAGGATGGGGTCAAGGTTCTTGATCGCAGTTCCCAATGGTGTGGCCTGGTTTCTGAACATAAGTGAAGGTTTGTAGGCCGCCATCTCGTCAATTGCTTGACCATACTTGGCCTTGTCAAATGGCTGCACCTCGTAGAAGGTTTTCCACGGGGTGTACAAGTACAAGCCGGCGTTCCAATCCAGCTCCGGGACTCGTGCGGCTCTCTCCTTGAACATTGTCTTGGCGAGATCAATTTTCTTCATGCCGGTATCTTTATACGTATCCTGCATGGAGCCTGAGGCATCGAACAAGACAATGAAATTATCCGCAGTCTTCACAACCTCTTGTACCATCCGAACCCGTTGCACCGGCACTTTTTTCACAATAGGTGTCTGCGCAAAAACAGTGGTCACAATCAGACCTGGCATGATTAAGCCAATAAGCATCGCCAACCCTACCCGTTTAATCTTGCTTCTCCTCATGATTGCTTCTCCCTCTTTAGTTTTGTGAACTGCATTTATTTGAAGATGAACTTCTGTAGAGCGAACAAATCGCTTCTCCCTATGCATTGAAAATGCTACAGCGAGCCCATTTCCCGCAGCTTGCTGCAGGGAGCTTCAATTGTGGTATCAAAGATTTGTTGAACATAAAGCAAAAAATAAGTTCCAAGAAAAAATTGTCAATACCTGAGGTGTCAAATCCTTTAAAAATAAGTCTATCCGACAGAATGGAAAAAGGGTATATCTTGATGAGAAATTTATAGTAACAACGAATAAAGCAAAGGCTTACATCCCTTCAGCTGGACTTCATCTTTCAATGAAATTATAGAGGAATCATAATGACATGCAAGATTCTAAGGTACTCCTGGTAGCTTCCCTCAATAGGAGTTATGGAGAGTTTTCAATTAATCTGATGACATACAAAATCTGATACACGCTGAGGCTGTCTTCTGTTAAAGCCGAACCACTCATCTTTGCTGATGCAACCGCTGTTATTTGTCATACGAGGGAGTTGGATAAGGGTTTACGTTATCAGACAATATCGGCCGCTCGTCGAAATCTCGTTTTCGGTCAGTCCTGAGTCGTTTTATCCGGTAGGATACCGGACCCTTCTCCCAGTCAAAAAATTGAAATTCTTTTACCGAGCGGGGTCTGCGATCAAACATCAAAACCACACGGTAACCAGCAGTAAAGTAGGGGTCTCCGGTAAGATTTTCTCTGGGATTCCAACGGGTCGATCTTCCAACACCTTTCACCCATCCACCTTTGGCGAGCTGCTGCGAATAGAGAAGATCCTCGATGAGGGCAAACATGGCCTCGTCAATATCTGGGTCAATCTCATGGGTCACTGGCGGCCAGATTTCATTAGAGAACTTCACCCCGATATCCCGACTGATTTGACCTACCCATACAGGTTTTCCTTGAAAGCGCATGGGACTCAACCATACCCGAAGATGGTTGCGCTGATGCACGGTGTGGCGAGGTTTCTGCCCGGCAAAATCCTGTTGTCGTTTATAGAGATAGAGGGGACTGACGGGCGAGTATCTGTATCTTGTTCCAAACAAATAAGATTTTATCGTCTTGCCTATCGCTCTTTGGTATGTTTGTTCGGCTGGGAGCCATCCTCTACGGGCAAAGGCCGCGGCAATATCTTCGCGACTGCCAATGAGAATTAGATTCAGAGGATCACCTTTTTGCGTTCCATCTTCGTTGGTTGTACAGCAGGGCAATTCTTCAAGTGCTTTTCGCAGCTTATCTTCGTCAAGATCAACAATTTCCTCTTCAGGATAGAGTTTGTCGAAATCAACCTCATGATAATCAGCCTTCAATCCAGGGACAGGAACAATAAAAGTAAAAAATCTAGCCTCTTCTTGACCACTCAGCAAATCAATGTCTACCACCTTTATTCCCTCATCACGGTTGGTAAAGACAAAACCGGATACAGCCGCGTTGGGGACGACGGGATTTTTGAATTTCATATGCTGGAAGAAGTCATCCATATCTTCCCTCGAAGTTTCTGAGTAACCGGAGTGGAACACATACGCAGTTTCCAATGGCGAGAAATAATCCGGATCAAGACCTGTAGAAGCGAGCCAATAAACCCTGGTATCATGATTCTCAACTCTTACCCAGACCGGCTGGATATTTTTGCGGGCTAGATCGACCCCAAAGAGTTCTGTGCTCTCTTCCGCACTGAGCACAGCCACTGAGACTCGGACATCTTCATCATGTTGTGACTGAGCCCGCTCTCGAAAGCCAACCTCATGGATGGAACCTGGACGATATGTTGCTGCACATCCTGAGAAAATGAACGGTGAGATAACCATGATACCCAACAAGAGTATAGATGTACTTCTCCCCATCGGCTCCGCTCTTCCCTTTTGTTCTTGAATAACTACACAATCTATTAAAAACCGTGCCTGATTGCAGAGATTTTCTACCCAGATTTAGCACGATATGGTATTGAACTTAAGATGAAAAGTAAGCTTTCAGGGAAAATTGTCAATAGCGTAAACATTCGGCTAGACGATGTTGTGAGGTTTTTGAAAACTGGGTGGGAAAAGAAAAAAACC
>JASFGC010000213.1:0-6460 GCA_050123975.1 Syntrophobacterales bacterium
CAATGAAGACCAATAGGAAGTCCTCCAGTCTTAATGTTAGCCCACGACCAAGAGTGCCTTTGCCGACCATTTCTCCTGCGATGATTTCCGGGGAGAGGAGCATCGAAAAGATGACCACGTAGAGACCAGCTTCTGGCCAGACAAATGTGCAGACAGAGGCGAGTAGCAAGAGAATGAGCACAAAACTGTGTATGGTGCTGAGCAATGTGAGGAGGTAGCCGACCAGAAGAGCGCCAATTAAGATGATGCCCACCGTTACGGAAGGTGCACCGGGTTTTAATGCGCTCTTGGAGGATAATTTAGTCATTTAAAGAATCTAGCCCTGACCGGAAAGGGGCTTCCAGTTTTCCTCCAGGATGTTCCAGCGATCTTCATGGCGACGAAGGTGGAGGGTTTTTATGCCGACATCCCGGTGTTTCGCTGCCTGATAGCGTTGCTTGAAAGTAACCACCGCGCTGGCATCGTTCGCTTGAATCTTAATATCATTAATCTGAACTTTCCTTGTAGCAGTGCTACTAAAGAGATTCTGCTTATAGATCTTCCATTCCTGGGTAGTCATGTTTCCAATCTTGAAGTCGGGATGATAGCAGCCCGTGTAGATTTCCAGGTCCCCCTCTTCCCAGGCCCGACGCCAGTGTTCTACAAAACGTTGTATTGCAGCGTCGGTCGGCTCTACTGCAGCAGGAAGAGATTCATAGGACTCGTCTAAAATGGACCAGTTCCCCCGATAGTTAGTTAGTTGTAGAGTTTTTAAACCGTAGCCTCTGTAGTTCTTTGTCTCATAGCGCTGCTTAAAGGTGACTGTCGCAATTGAACCGTCTAGCTCGATGTTGATGTCACTGAGTTGAACTTTCCGCTCAACCGTACGATTGAAAATGTCCTGTTTATAGTTTTTCCAGGCTTGGATATCCATGCCACGTGCTGTAAAGCTAGAGTGATAACAACCGATATAAGTCTGCACATCGCCTTCTTCCCAGGAGCGACGCCATTTCTCAACAAAATTTCCTATGGATGCTTCTGCAGATTTGACTTTTGTCTTAGCTGGCTCTTTCTCAGCTATGACCTTATCCTCTGTCACCGGTATGGGGGCAATTGCTTTTTTCTGCACAGAAGGCTGCTCTTCGACAGTCTGGGCTGCTGGCTCGATGTCCTCTTTACTAGGCGGTTGGGAAACATTCGGTTGGCCAGGTTTACTCCCTGTCTGCTCAGGGATTTGCCCTTGTGAAACTGTCTCTATCGAGGAGGTTTTCAGCGATTCCCTGGCAGGAGATAGTTCAGAGCTCTCCGATTCTGTTCGCTTAGTTACAGAAGCAGGAACGATTGTTTTTTGCTGAGGTCTTTCTCGAGTACTGAACTCTTTCTGATCTAGGCGACTTTGAAACGCAGATTTTATCTTCGGATAACTCTGCCATAACAGACCGGCAATTGCGAGAATACCAACGATCAGGAAAAGAGGAACTATGGTCCGTTTCCTTTTGGCTTCGGGTGAGGACCGCATTATGTTTTGAAAAATACGAAGAGGTTGGTCAACGAATTCCCGCCAGCGGGAAGGGGGCTCCGAGATTTCATCACTATCCTCTGACCTATAGTAGTAGTCTGTCCGGTAACGGTAGAAATCCGGTGCCACATCGGGTTTGACATTGTTGAGTATTACACCCAGCACTTCGGTGTTTATATTTTCCAACTGCACCTTGGCTCTTTTAAGAATTCCCCGGCCAATACGCCCCACTTCGTATACCAGAATGACTCCATCCACCTCAGGAGCTACCTCGAAGGCATCGGCCACGGGCAGAACCGGCGGCGTATCTACAATTATGATATCGTAGTGTTCCCTTACCTCACGCAGAAATTCCTTGAACCTGGGGGATCGAAGAATTTCAGCAGGGTTGAGCAGTCCTTGTCCGGCGTTGATGATATGCAAATTGTCCATCCCCGGTGTTCTCAGGATGTCATCAATTCCAAACTCGCCCAGCATCAAATCAACAATGTTGTTGGTCACGTCTTTCCAGCCGTTCTCTGTCTGTCCGGAGTTAAACGTCAGAGTCATGTTCAGTTCAACAGTGTTCTCCGGCTTCGGCCCAAGTTCACTTGTTCCCACAACGTAGTCTGTGAGTCCTGGTTGTCTCTGGAGGCCGAAAATATGGTGGACAGTGGGTCTGCGTAAATCAGCATCGATGAGCAGCACTTTTTCCCCAGCCTGGGCCAGGCTCAGGCTCAGATTGACCACATTGTAGGTTTTCCCTTCCTGAAGAGAAGAGCTGGTAATCAGGTAAGCCTTTGCCTTTTTGTCTGTGCTGATAAATTGGAGGTTCGTCCTCAATGATCGGTACGCTTCTGAGACGGGGGAGCGTGGGGCAAAGTGAGTTACCAGAGGCTCACCTCTCGGTCGAACAAGGGTTTCATCTTTCTCACTCGAAGCAAATTCTTCAACAGAAGGAATAACGCCGAGTACCGGGATGCCCAAAATCTCCTCCACATCTTCGATGGTGCCAAGAGATGTGTCCATGGTCTCCACAATCAAAGCAAGCACAAGGCCCACAACGAGGCCAATTATCCCTCCAGTCACGGTGTTCATCAGAGTATTGGGCATGTTAATAGGATAGCTTGGCTCCAGAGCAGGTTTGACGATCTTGACCTCTTCTATGAGGCCCGATTCCTGGATCATCACTTCTTGATACTTGCCTTTGAGCTGGGCCAGGAGATCCCCGTTTACTTCCACCTCGCGGCGGAGCCTGGCGAGGATAAGAACACTGTCTGGAATAGCCATAGCTTGATCGCGTGCTGCTTCGAGCCGCTTTTCCAAATCCTGCAAGCGGCCGTCCATTGTGGTCAGCATGGACCTCAGTTCTTTATCCATTTCTGAGAGCACATTCGCCAGCTTTGCATCCACCGCACCCACCGCAGGGTGCTCCTCTGTATAGTCGTTGAGGAGGACTTCGCGCCGCAAGCTGAGATCTCTAAATTTTGCTGTGAGCTTAGCGAGCTGGTGGGAGGAATCCTCGACGTAAAATGCTTCGTGACTGACACTCTGCTTCCCCTCAAGGAATTTTTGCAGCAGTCCCAGCTGTCTTTTGGCCTCAAGTCTCTTCTGCTGTAGATTTGCCACCTCATTCTCGAGGCTGATAAGACGATCAATGACAGCGGTGGTCTGAGCATCAATGGCTACCAGCTTTGTGCTCCGTTCATAATTACGAAGTTTCTGTTCGGCTTGCTGAAGGCGGCTTTCAACTACTTCCAACTGCTTCTCAATGAACTCCCTGGTTTCTCTGATCTTCTTGTTTCGTTCATTCACGTTGGTCTGGCGGTAGACTTCGGCAACCGTGTTAGCGAGCAGCGCAGCATCCGTGGCACTTGAAGAGGTAGCGGTAATGTTTATGATATTGGTGTTGCCCTCCTGCTCGGTTGCAATCTGCGATTTGAGTCCACTCACTATTTGCAGATATTTGTCGGTGCTGCGCACTTGGGCTGAGGAGACGTTTTCAGGGATCAGTCCCATCTGTCGTGCTGATTCTTCGAATACTGGAAAGCTGGTAATAATCACCGCCTGGGTGGCAACGTTGTCCCAGGACGTCCAGGAGACGGTGCCGAGGAGCAAGGTGGTGAGATCAGTGGCCTTCTCCACTTTGACGGCGGAGGTCGCCTCGTAGAGGGGTTCGGGGGTACGAATTACAGCAAACAGATAACTGAAGACGGTAAACAATATGGCAGATAGAATGACAACAGTTCTGCGTTTGCGAATGATCCGCCAGTAATCACGAATGTTTATATCGTATTTCGCCATGTATTCAGTTTCAAGTTATAGAGACGACGTAACCTTTGTCTGAAAACTAAATCTAAACACTGTTACAAAAGACTTTCCGATAACCAGTCTTCCCTCCCCCGTTCCCGCGACAAGCTCGGGATCTTCGACAAGGGGGAGGGGATTATTATGTCGTTGGTAAGCCTCACAATGGCCTAATCAAAAGGTGCGCTGCCCTCCCAAGCGTCATAAACGCGTGCCGGCCAGATGATGAAGTCGAGAATGGGCTGAATCTCCCTCAGGAAGTCACTTACTCTCCCTATGGCGTTCTTGGGCACGTAGAGCATATCTCCGTTTCGGAGTTTGACGTTTTGGCTCATATCTCCTTTATTGAGGATTCTGTCGATATCACAAGCGATCACCTCTGGTCTGTTCATGTCACCACGCAGGATTTTGGCATCGCCGAGGACGGCTCTTTGTTTGAAGCCGCCAGCTTCAGCCAGTGCTTCCACCACCGTAAGTTCACCACGAGTTGGAATGACCCCGGGGTTGTTGACCTCTCCAAAAACAAAGACTCTGTTTTTCTTGTCTTCCGCAATGACCGGTACCACCACGGTGTCTTCATTATCCAGCACCACGTTCTGGCTCAAATCTCCCTGGGTTATGGTCTTGTTGAGATTAACCGTGGTGGCCTTTCCCGTTTTACGTCTCAATGTAATCTCACGAAGGTTCGCCTTCTCGGTTGGACCTCCAGCCCGGGCCAGGACCTGAAGGACAGTGGTTTTGCCGTTTAGGTAATAATTGCCTGGTCCGGAACGACTACCTCTGGATGTATCTTGCCCTAAAATAACGCCAGAAGTTGTTTCGATAGCGCCCAGTAAGGACACATATTTGCTGTTGTACTGCTTCACCCGAACCGCCACCTGTGGTTGTCTTATATAGCGGCTGAGTTTCCGGGTGAGAAGATTGTCCAGCTCCGATACCGTCAGTCCAGAGACATAAATATCCTGGAAAAAGGTGAAGGAGATCATGCCATCGGGTCGAACCTGTACAATATATTGTTTCTCCTCGATTCCCTCCCACAGGCTAATCTCCAGGACGTCTTCTGGGCCGATCTTATATTGGGGCCGACCGTCGATGACTACGAAGACATCGTTTTCCTTTGGATCTACGGGGAAGATTTCCTCACCCTTTTCTGGAAAAGGCGCTTTTGCCGTACCAAAGGTCACAGTTGCGAGGGATCGAACCTGAGTTTGACTGGCCCAGATCCTCACGCCTTGGCCGTCGCTGGCGGCTGTGAGATCCTGGCGGCCATCTGAGTCCAGGTCAGTGAGAGCCATATCGTAATAGGTGCCACTGGAGCCATAGAAGTCCGGCACTGGTGACAACCCTCCATTTGTCCACTTCCAAACCCATATCCCTTGAGAGTCCAGAGAAGAAGCAACGAGTTCCTGGTCGCCATCACTGTCAACGTCGCCAGTCAGGACTTTCCAGAAATTTTTCTTTTTAACCGGAGAACTAAACTTGAAAAAACCACCCCGGCCGTCACCCAAGTAAATGCGGATACCTTTCCGATACGTGCCGGCAAAAAGGTCCATATGCCCATCGCGATTCAGATCCCCAACGGTAAGGGCATAGAAATTGCCCATTTCCAAAGGCGTCAGATCAGACCATCCACCTTTGCTGTCGCCGAGCCACACTCGAAGGGCCCCACGCGGTCCAATACCTGAGCCGCCAACATCGAGATGGCCATCTTCATTGAAATCAGCCACCGCCACGTCGTTATATTCACCACGAACTGTTGGGCCAACGTCTTTAAGCCAGTCTCCTCGCCCGTCTCCGAACCAAACCCTGATACCGCCTGGTGCATCCACACCGGCTGCCGCAGTGATCAAATCAGGATTTCCGTCTGCATTGATGTCAGCTACACGGATTCCGTTGAATTTCTCTGACTCGGCTGGAGATATGCCTCTTTTCCAACCTTTCCTGCCGCGATTCAGCCAGACCTGGATTCCGGGGTTATCCCCCAGCATACTTACGGCAAGATCAGGCCGCCCGTCAGTGTCGAGATCTCCAATGGCAATGGAGCGGACGTCTCCTTTGGTTGGCAGCATGAAAGGAGAGGACCAGCCTCCCTGGCCATTCCCGTACCAGATGGCAACTGTGCCGGGCACCGAAGAACCACCGGCAATGTCCGGGTGTTGATCGCCATTCAAATCGCCTGCAACCACGGCCTGATAGATTCCGGCAGTGGCCAAACTCCAAGGCCTGAGTCGGAAATCATCCGGATGTTGCCCGGTTGGCCTTACTTGGTGAGTGCAGGCTGGCTGGATAGTGAGGAGAAAAACGAGTCCAAGGAGAACTTGGATGGGCATGATGTTTTTTCTTGAGATCAACGTCATGATTTTATCACCTCTATTCGTTGAGGTTTTCTGGCACGCCGTTGATTTCCGGCGGACCCTACTAGATTTGATAATAGATGTCAAGCTGACCAGGGAAAATCCATAGTGCTCATCCGAAAACAGCCATTTTCAGATGAGCGCGATCAGCTATCATCTCTCAGCCATCAGCAAAAAACATATAAAAACAATATATTAAACTGATCGCTCATAGCTGAGTGCTCCACCTGCCTTACTCCTTCTCTTTTAAGGGGAGAGGAGATTTTTGCTGAGTTATTTGAGTAAATGATTTATTTAAAGCGCAAATGCCTACCCAGGTCAC
>JASFGC010000214.1:0-6401 GCA_050123975.1 Syntrophobacterales bacterium
TCACAACCAATTACCATCCAGCCGGTACCTGGTCAGTCACCGGCACTCCAGGCGCCAACCTCCGCAGCACCAAGCTCAATAGAGGACCAGGTTCGTCAGGTGGCGGTGAACTTCAAGTGCGCCTGCGGGGGCTGTGGTGAACTGCCTCTGGCTGAGTGCCAATGCGACATGCCCAAGGGAGCGGTAGAGGAAAAAAGCTTCATCCGAAAAAAATTGACTGAAGGGTACAAGGTCCCTCAGGTCATTGAGCTGGTGGACAAAAAGTACGGCCTCCGGGTTTAAAAAAGACAATCCCTCTCCCCCGAGCGTGAGGAGAGGGATTGTATGAACGGGACTTTTCTTACTGCGGTGAATTGTTTTTTAGTTCCAGCAGGGGCCGTAGCCGTAGTGCGAGCCTCGATGGCCGTAGCCACCGTAATAACCGTGATGACGGCCTCCACCGTAGCCATGACCATAGCCTCGACCGTATCCCTTGCCGTATCCTCGACCTGAGCCCTTGCCGTATCCTCGACCTGAGCGCGCATCCGGCGCAATCTTGCGTGCCTTGAGCTCGAAATCAACCCTTTTGTCACTCATTTTTGCCTGCAGGTCGCTGATCTCTCTTTGTAGACCCTTAGCCTTCTTGGGATCCGGGTTGGATGAATTCAGAAGAGTATCGAGTTCAGCAGACTTGCTCCAAATCTCTTCTCTTATCTTGGCCGTGTCATCGACGTACTGCTGATGCAATTTCTCTAGTTCCGCCCTTTGGCTATCGGTTAAATCTCCCCCTTCATACCAGCAAGGGCCAGCACCGGGGCCACCATAATTTTTGCCTCCACCCCAACGGTGGGCAAAAACCGGGGCTGCCAAAAAAGCCACCAAAACCAAGATTCCTAGGGTCGTTAAAATCTTTTTCATTTCTGTTTCCCTCCTTAAATCGATCACGTTGTTTATCCTCTTTGCTTTTTTTTATGGCAATGTCCGTGCCACAATATTTTTATCAACGTAATCATTTAATATCACAACAATTTCGTTCATATTATTCATGCCGCTTCGTGTGCTCAGCTTGACCTGGAGCGTTTAAGTGGATACTTTTTATCCATATTGGCGGCTAAAGGGTATTCAGGTGGATATAAAATATCCACCTATTTTTCTTTTCTCTAGGAGAGGTAACTATTAGCAAAGCCTGAGTCAAGCGGGTCAGCAAAGCAAGTGGTTGTAAGAAGGTGGCCTGGTCCACAAATTGCTCTGGGTATTTCTTTGGCGATCATGGTGATGCAGGTGACAATCCTTTCATCACGAGCACGGATTTCGTCATTTCGGAAGTCGCGAAGCGACTGTCCGAAATCCAGAGCAGGCGAACGTTTACTGGATACCGGATTGCGACTCCGTCGCCTCCGGTATGACATTTAGGTTTATTCTCGGCATACTCAATATGAAGATGAATGAGTAACTTCAATGACTAACGCCTACAAGAAAAATCTCTGGCTCTCCCTCACACCCTGGGCGATCTTGGCTGGCCTTGCTGTCCTCGCACCTATCGTCTTCTTTCTGGCTAGCAGCAGTATCAAGGAAGATCGGGAGAACATGACCCGACTTCTGGTCGAGAAAGGTGCTGCCCTCATCCGCTCCTTTGAGGCTGGAGCCAGAACCGGAATGATGGGTATGGGCTGGGGTGGCACACAGTTGCAGCGGTTACTGGTAGAAACTGCCAAGCAGCCCGATATTCTTTACCTGGTGGTAACTGATGAAAGCGGATATGCAGTTGCCCACAGCGACCCTGAACAAATTGGCGAACAATATAGAGATTCAGTGCTTTCTCCACAAGAAGTAGATACGGTGCAATGGCGTGAGGTCCAAACAAACGGAGATAATTTTGCCTTTGAGGTCTACAAGCGATTCAAACCTGTTAAGGGCGTGCCATGGCAGGGCCGCATGCGTCGTCACGGTATGATGATGAGGGGGTCGGGGTTCGGCAGAGATCCGGCCACCAGGTCATTGCAGAGCGGTCGAGAGGGACAAAACGGGCCGGCCTTATACATATTTGTCGGTCTGGATATGAGTGCCATGGAATCGGCGAGAGTTGAAGCCAGGCGTCATACGGTGGCCATGTCTGTTGGCGTCTTGCTGATTGGTCTCGCGGTCATGGTCTCCCTTTTTCTGGCCCAGGGTTACAAACTGGCAACCCGCGCCTTAGCCAAAGTACAGGCTTTTTCAGACCAGGTAGTGGAAAACCTTCCCATGGGGCTTGTGGCCACAGACGAAAATGGCAAGGTGGCGGCTTTCAACCAAACGGCAGAGGCAATTCTCAAAGATTCCAGTCGCAAGGTTTTAGGAGAAAAGGCGGCAGAGATTTTGCCTCCAGAGCTCTGGCAAATGACCGAGCGCATGGCAACGAAGAGAACGATTGTTGAAGAGGAACTCGATTGTCAGACAACTCGAGGTACCGGACTGCCACTTAAGGTTAGCGCTGCCGGTCTTCACGGCGAAGACAACACTTTTTTGGGTTATGTTTTTATTTTTCGTGACCTGATGGAGGTTCGGCGACTACAGCAGGAGGTGGAGAGATCGAAACGATTGGCCTCACTTGGAAGCCTGGCAGCCGGCGTGGCCCACGAAATTAGAAATCCTTTGAGCTCAGTGAAGGGCTTTGCCACGTATTTCAGGGATAAACTCAAGGATAATCCACAGGACCGGGATACGGCCACCACCATGATCCAGGAGGTGGAACGGCTGGACCGCGTCATCGGCCAACTACTGGAGTTCGCCCGCCCCAGTACTCTCAGGATAAAGCCGGTTCGGGTGGCTGATTTAATCCAGCACTCTCTCAAGCTCATCGATGGCGACGCCCAGGCAAAGGGGATCGCGATAAAATCAGAGGTTCCTGCCAACCTCCCGGACGTCCTTATTGATGCGGATAGAATGAGCCAGGTCTTGCTTAACCTTTATCTCAATTCTCTGCAAGCCATGGACGCACAAGGCATTCTGGAGGTTAAGGTTGCTCGGGATGAGACGAGAAAACTGACAACAATCATTGTTGCCGACAACGGAGGTGGCATAGATGCAGCGGATCAGGAGCACATCTTTGATCCCTATTTTACCACCAAGCCAGACGGTACCGGCCTCGGTCTTGCCATCGTGCACAAAATCATTGACGCTCACCATGGAACGGTAAAAGTGAAAAGCAAACCAGGTCTTGGTACTACAATAACTCTGATCCTGCCGGATGCAGGGGAGGAACAAGATCATGGCCAAGCCTAGTTCTCCGGGAAGTATACTGGTGGTTGATGACGATCGAGCCCATCGAACCATGTTAAGCACCCTACTGGGAGGCTGGGGATATGCGGTTCAGGAAGCGGACGATGGTGCTCGGGCCATCGAACAGGTACACGAAAAATCATACGATTTAATTCTGATGGATGTTCGAATGGTTGAAGTCTCCGGGTTGGAGGCTTTGTCTGAGATAAAGAGTTTCAATCCAGCCATCCCCATCATCATCATGACTGCCTACTCTTCGGTGGAAACAGCAGTGGAGGCCTTGAAAAAAGGAGCCTATGACTATCTCAGCAAACCATTGGACTTCGATGAACTCCAACTGGCCATTGGCAGGGCCATGGATCACACTCGACTGAAAGAAGAAAACCGGGCCCTCAAAGAGAGACTTGGGGCCGGCTTCAACACCGGCGACATCATAGGTCGCAGCCGGGTCATGGTTGAATTACTGGAAACCGTGGCTCTGGTAGCGCCAACCGAAGCCACCGTGCTCATCACCGGAGAGTCTGGAACGGGAAAGGAACTCATTGCCAGCGCCATTCATTTGAACAGCCCACGTCGAGAGAGGCCATTCATCCAACTGAACTGTGCTGCCATTACTGAGACCTTGTTGGAGTCAGAACTTTTCGGCCACGAAAGAGGAGCATTTACCGGTGCAGACCGCCGTAAGGAAGGCAGATTCCGACTGGCAAACCGTGGCAGCATGTTTCTGGACGAAATTAGCGAGATGTCAGTGGCCATGCAAGCCAAACTACTAAGGGTGCTCCAGGAGAAGGAGATCCAGAGGGTTGGGGGAGAGGAAGTCCTGCAAGTCGATGTTCGGGTAATGGCAGCCACCAATAGAGACTTAAAAGAAGAGATTGAGGGTGGTCGGTTTCGCGAAGATCTTTACTACCGCTTGAACGTGGTTACTCTGGCTGTGCCTGCCCTGAGGGAAAGACGCGAGGATATACCCCTTTTAGCCCAGCATTTTCTTGATTCTTTTGCTGAAAAAAACCGCAAACAGATCAAGGGCTTCACCCCTCAGGCCATGGATCGATTGGTACGATACCACTGGCCGGGCAACGTGCGTGAATTGATGAATGCTGTTGAGCGCGGTGTAATCCTGTGTCGGGGGGACTATGTTTCCGAAATGGACTTTCCCCTCTCGGTGAGCGATGTTCCGGGCCCGGAGCAGGAGCCTGTTCGAGAAGAGTTATTGGCGGACCTTCCCTTAGAGGAAGTTGAAAAGGTAACCATCTTGAAAACCCTCGAATCGGCAGGCGGCAACAAGAGCGAAACAGCCAGAAGACTGGGAATTACCCGTCGCACTCTTCATAAGAAATTGAAAAAATACGGCGCAATGTAATCTCCACTCCGGTCTAGAAAACTTACAATATTTTTTGCCAGATTACATTCCAGGTGTGTGAGTTTTGGGATCAGGTTTTGCCCTTGCATACCGTCTTCTGCAAAAATCATCATATAACATTTGACAAATCGATTATCTCAGTTATTTATGTAAGGTATAATCGATCAGAACCGAATGACTCGATACATCGTTGTTTCTATGAATTCTCAGCATGGAAAAAGGAGAGCCCCATGAAAACGAATGCCGATAATAGAGATGCTCAAGAGGATCTTAAATGTCCGGAGTGTCGTGCGCGCTTAAAGGAACGGAGATCTCGGAGAGCGGATAAATGCGAGATGATCTGTGGTGGGTGCGGACAAAGTTTTGATGTATGTGACCTTGAAACGCTGGATGTACTGAAACAGCAGTCTTAAACTGTGACCAAACGAAAACTGTCTTTTTCATCAATACCTGCATCAGACTCAAATCTTAATCAGCACTATACGATTATTGATTCTGCAAGTATATAGGGCTGTGGCTTTCGGGACAGATGATATGGGCCAGCCGACATTGGACATCGACAATGTCAAATGTCAAGGGCTGGCCCTATGATTTTTTACCTGGCTGTCTTTAGGTTCTCAGCTACCTGCTCCCAGTTAATCACATTCCAGAAGTTCTCAACGTACTCCGGGCGGCGATTCTGATAAAGCAGATAGTAGGCATGCTCCCAGACATCGATGCCGAGTATTGGTGTGAGCCCTTCCATCAGGGGAGTATCCTGATTCGCTGTGCTGTGAACAACGAGGCCGCCGGCAGAATCCACACTCAGCCAGCCCCAACCACTGCCAAAGCGCGTGATTGCAGCTTGAGCGTATTTCTCCTTGAAGGCATCAAAACTGCCAAAGGAAGAGTTGATTCTGTCCAGAAGCTCGCCGGTGGGTTGACCACTACCATTGCCAGACATAATTTTCCAAAATAAACTGTGGTTGTAGTGCCCGCCGCCGTGATTACGAATGGCCGTGCGAACCTCCTCAGGTGCACTGTCAAGGTTAGCAACAATTTCCTCTATGGCTTTCCCGTCCAGTGCCGGAGCTTTTTCCAAGGCCTTGTTCAAATTATCAATGTATGCTTGGTGATGCTTGCCATGGTGAATTTCCATGGTCCTGGCATCGATATATGGTTCAAGTGCGTTGAAGTCATATGGTAAATCGGGAAGTGTGAACATCATACCCTCCTTAGTTGTTCCATCTAAGTTTTTCAAATCCTACTTCATTACTATGCTAATTTAGGCAGAACATAAGCATCGGAGGGAGGAGAGTCAAATGGGGGGGGAAGTGATAACAACTAGGGACTAGGCACTTCGGTAATTTCGGATTGCGGATTGCGGATTGCGGATTTAAAAAATATAGGGCCTGGAGTTCATCGCGTCTGTGGTCATTGGTCCGTAGTCCGTGGCAACAAAGCGCACAGCGCTCTCCGCTACGAGCGAGAGGTCGGTATACTTAACGAACCTTGCCTCGCTCTTTCGCTGATCAATAGTGTTTAGGCGAAATACTGAGAAGTCGTGTATAATTACCGGGTAAGCCGTTAGGAAGGGTTGAGTTTGATAGGGTAAACATGATGGGCCGATTTTACATCTTAGCTATGGGATTGATCTTGTCGTTTTTTCTTCTGGGTGGAATTACTGCCTGTGCCCCTGCCATTTCCAAGAAGGTACGAGAAGAAGCCGGAGAACCAGTTCCCTTTGAAGCACTCCTGAAGCAAACTGACGGCTATGTAGGCCGCGTTGTAATTGTTGGGGGGTACATTCTGGAAACAGTGA
>JASFGC010000215.1:0-6387 GCA_050123975.1 Syntrophobacterales bacterium
TGTCCACTTTGTCAGACCAGCGATCATTGAATCAAAGATCGTAAACAAATACGTTTACAAGATGAAACCCGGTGATGTCCTGGGTGGAGCCGCTCCGGTGTCCTTTGCCGCCGGATTCGGCACCTTCACCCTGATTCCTTTTGAAGGAGGGGCAGCCATCTCCCTCATTCCAAAGTTCACTCCACCTGACATGCTGGAGCTCATCCAGAAGCACAAGATCACCATCCTCACCGGCCTCCCCACAGGCTACCGAGCGCTGATGAAGTTCCCTGCTTTCAAAAAATACGACACCAGCTCGGTGCGTCTTTACACCTCGGGCGGTGATGCCCTGGGTGCTGAAACCCTAAAGGGGTGGCAGGAACTTACCGGCAAACCCATCTGGGAAGGACTCGGCGGCACTGAGATGCTCCATCTCGTCACATCCAACACCATGAATCCGGAGCCCGTCGCAGATTCCATCGGCAAACCTCTGCCCGGCGTCGAGGTGCGGGTCATTGATGAAGAGGGTAATGATTGCAAGCCCAACGAGGTCGGCAGCATGATTCTCAAAGGCGCCTCGGGTACCCTCTACTGGAAGCCGTATATAGATGACGAACGGTTGCTCAAGTCGCAAAAGAAGGGCGTGGTCGATGGCTGGAATCAGATGGGAGACGCAGTCTTTTTCAAGGAAGATGGCAACATTTGCTTCGTTTCCCGCGAAGACGACATGATCAAGAGTTCCGGCTACCGCATCGGACCTGCTGAGGTGGAAGAGGCCATCGAGAAGCACCCGGCGGTAGCTGAAGCGGGTGTGGTCGGCATTCCCGATCCAGACAAAGGTGCGATCACCAAGGCCTTTGTGGTGATGAAAGAGGGCCAAGAGGGTAGTGAAGAGTTCTTTGAAGAACTGAAAGAGTTCTTGAAGGAGCACATCGCCATCTACAAGCTGCCCAGGGCCATAGAGTTCAGGGAATCACTGCCACGCACCCCCACAGGTAAGCTCTTGCGCCGTCACCTGCGCCCACCCAAGTAAGGGTTGGCGAGAAGACTAGAAACTCCAATCCCCTCCCCTCTTCAAGGGGAGGGGATTTTTGTTTCTTAGAAATTAGGGAATTGAGGAATGAGGGGATTGAGGGATTGCGTATTTCGAAAGAATCACAATTCCTGAATTCCTAAATTCCTAAATTCCTTAATCTTCTTGTTCTTTTTTCTCTTTCACCATCCAGTAAAGTTAGGTAAGATGGCAGCAGAGTCTACACAATTGAGGAGTTAGCACGGTGCTATGCTGCAGACGCTTCCCAATCATTGCCTTTCTGCTTTTATTTGCCTTTTGGTGTTATTCTCCATGTGCGCTGGCCGCCACCATCAAGATCGGTGAGATCAATCCCCTTTCCGGCAGGCTGGCCAAACAGGGCGTGGAAATACATCAAGGGGTGGCGGTGGCGGTGGCTGAAGTGAACGAGGCCGGCGGTCTTGACGGCCAGCAGGTGGAAGTCATTTCTCGTGATGATCAAAGCCAGCCTGATGTTGCCATCTCAAGGGCCGAAGAACTGTGTGGCTGGAAAAAGGTACTGGCCCTCACCGGTGGCTATGTCGATTCCCTGGTGGGGCCCATCAGTGAAGTTGCCAAGAAGTATCAGGTACCCTATGTTGCCAGTGCAAGTCTGCAAAAAGAGCTGACACAACGTGAAAACCCTTACTTCTTTAGGGTTTCTACGCTTCAGGGTTTTGTGGAACCCCTGTGCTCCATTTTAGCTGATCACGTGCACCCTCAGCGCTTGGCCGTTCTCCATGCTGCTACACCTGGTTCCACAGAGTTCGCCCGTGATCTGAGGAGTTGCCTGCAGTCTCGCGGTACTGCTGTTATGCTCATGGAAAAATTTCGGCCTGGTACTCCTGATTTCACCCCTCTGATTGGCAAGCTGGCCACCATGAATATTGAGGTAATCGTCTCTGGTGGCTTCTTCGCAGATCATCTTCTCCTGCTGCGCCAACTCAAAGAGAATCGGGTAAGTCCCAAAGCCTATATCGGCCCTTTTGGCATTGCCTACCAGAGCTTCATTCACGAGATGAGCACTGATGCCGAGTATCTCTACACTACCTGCGCCTGGCATCCTGGCATCACCAATCCAGGTACTGAGGCAGCCTCAAAGGACTTTGTGGAGAGGTTCCGGGGCATGTTTCACCGGGAACCCAATACCACCAATATGCATGGCTACACCTCAGCCCGGGTTGTGCTTGCAGCTATGCAGAATGTTCTGCACAAGAAAAAGCCACTTACCGGGCAAAATATCCGCCAGTCCCTGGCAGAGCTCGATCTCGTTTTGCCCATGGAGCGGGTTGCCTTCGATAAACACGGGGATCCACGCCATTACCAGCACCTGGTTGTGCAAATCCAGAAGGGAAAATTCGAAATTGTGTATCCCCCAGAACGCACCACTGCTTCCGCCATCTATCCCATGCCTCGATGGAGTGAACGAAAGTAGCGCTCATGTGGACCACTGTTGTAGTATCCGGGATCACCTTGGGCTCTTTCTACACCCTGGTTGCCCTGGGCTTTGCTCTGATCTTTGGGGTCACCCACACCTTTAACCTGGCCCATGGTGAACTGCTTGTTCTTGCTGGTTATGTCGCCTACTGGCTCTGGAAGACTTCTGGAGTCTCCTTTCTTTTTACTTTCCCCGCCGCAGTTCTCGTAGCGCTGGTGGTTTGTTTGCTATTACAGCGGTTATTTTCTCGACTCAAAGAACCGCTGGAACTGAACTCCATCGTCATGAGCTTTGGCGTGGCCATTTTGCTTCAGAATGGTATGCTTTTTTTGTTCTCAGGAGACTATCGCCTCATTCGAGTCCCCACTTTTAACCAAGGACTCCATTTCAATACCCTCTACCTGAGTTACGGCCAACTCACCCTCCTTACCCTCTCACTTGTGGTGATTGGCCTCCTTTATCTGCTCATGCGTCACACTTACCTGGGCAAAGCCCTGCGAGCCACTATCCAAGACAGAGAATCAGCCGCCTTGGCCGGCATCAATGTCGGTGGCATGGGGGTTCTCGCCTTTGCCATTGGGGCAACACTCATAGGGTTAGCGGGGCCTCTTTACGGCTGCGTCCACTATCTCTTCCCCACTGCTGGGTTGCAGGCCACCCTGCTGGCCATCACCATTACCATTTTCGCTGGTGTCGGCCGAATTGGTGGCTTGATAGTGGGTGGTTGGATCCTGGGTTTTGCAGAATCAACCGCAGTGGTTCTTTTGGGTGCCAGTTGGAGAGAACTGGTAGGTGCAGTATTGCTCATCACTCTCTTGGCGCTTAGACCTCACGGAATTTTTGAAAGAGAGAAGTAATGCTGAAAAAAGAAACCACACGCCAGAAGGCAATACAGGAGCAGGTCGCCTGGGCTGCTCCAGTTTTGGGATTGGTCTTACTGCTCTTGCTTCCCGTGATTGCCCGATATAACGACTATGTCCTGCAAGTATTCACCCATGCCTTACTGCTGGCAACTTTGGCCCTGGCCTGGAATATCCTTGGTGTGAGCGGTTCTATTTCTCTTGGTCATGCCGCCTTCTTCGGAGCAGGCGCCTACACCTCGGCCCTTTTGAGTCTCGAGCTAGGTATCTCCCCCTGGGCCACAATTCCCGTGGGGGGTCTCTTGGCCGCAGGAATTGCCGCGATCATGGGGCTGTTTTGCCTGCGACTCCGAGGAGCTTACTTCGCGTTGGCGACCCTGGCCTTTGTGGAAATACCCAAGGTAATAACTGATAATTGGGACGGACTGACTCGAGGCTCATTGGGACTGGTGGGGCTGCCCGGGCTTCCTTCTCTGCGATTGGGCTCGTATCATTTTGATATCAGTAGCAGTCTCGTGGGTTCATACTATTTTGTTCTTGCCTACGGCCTGGTATTGCTGGTGCTGGTAACCTTTCTGTTTCGCTCCAATCTGGGGCTGGCTCTTCAGGCAATCAGGGAAGAAGAGGTTGCCGCTGGGGCTGTAGGAATTCAGGTGCAGAGGTATAGGTTGCTGTCGCTTCTGCTCAGCGCTTTTTTCGCAGGAATCACAGGTGCTTGCTACGGCCATCTCATACGCTACATCGAACCCGGATTGGTCTACGGGCTCCATTTCTCTGCCATACCAATGATTTTCGCCATCAGTGGCGGCCGATTCACCATTCTCGGACCGGCCCTGGCTGCCTTAGTTCTCTATCCCGTGGACCAGTTCATTTTTCACCCCCTGCTCCCGGCAGGGCATGAATTTCTCTACGGTGCAGTTATCATTCTAGCAATCATCTTCATGCCTGCCGGAGTCTGGGGGCAGTTTCGAAAGGGACATTTTGTCTCTATTAAGACTGGAAGCATTGAGTAAGAAGTTCGGGGATCATTGGGCCCTGAAGGAGATCGACTTCAGCATCGAAGAAGGTGAAATAGTCGGTCTCGTTGGACCCAATGGGGCTGGGAAGACGACCCTGTTCAATCTGATTACCTGCCGCCATAGAGCAACCAGCGGCAGAGTTTTTTTTGCCAATAAAGAAACGACCTCCTGCAAACCTCACGAGATTCAGAAACTGGGTATCAGCAGGACCTTTCAGTCCTCCCGGCCATTTGCAAAGATGAGCACTTTGGATAATGTAGTGGTGGGCCGTGTCTTTAGTGGCGAATTTCATCTTTTTGCTCAATCCACGGATATCGACTCAGCTAGGCAGCTCCTTGAGCTGGTAGGCCTTGCTCACAAAGAACAGACACCAGCCGGAGATCTCACTCTTAGCGAGCAACGAAGGCTGGACCTGGCCCGGGCTCTCGCCACCCAGCCTCGCCTCTTGCTCCTCGACGAAGTGGTGGCAGGTTTTAGTCCTGTAGCAGTGAAACAGGCGGTGAACTTAGTCCGTAGGGTGCGGCAGCGTGGGGTAACATTGTTTATAATCGATCATTTCCTCAGCCTAAGTCTCAGGGTGTCAGACAGATTATTGGCCCTTGACCGTGGAGAAAAGGTTGCAGAGGGTAGACCCCAAGAGGTAATGAGAAACCGCGAGGTGATCCGAGCCTATTTGGGTACGCGGCGCGAAGAAGAAACGCAGAGAGCTTAGCGCATGGCGCATGGAGAAATACAGCTGGCAGCTGACAGCTCGCAGCCCCGCGACAAGCTCGGGACAGGCAGGCAGCCAGTAGGTTGGAGGCAAAGTGGAATGACGCGGAGACGGGGTGAAACGGAGAAACGGCGAGAAAGGCGCTCACAAATAGACTTCGCCGCGTCTCCGTCTCTCCCCGTCTCCGTGTCGTCCTGCTGGCTCCTGACTCCTTATATTGTTACGATTTGAACGATTTGAACGGTTTGAACGCACTGCATCTCTTAGCATAGCGGCTAAGAACAGGATCTTGCTATGGAAACTGACAAGCCCCTATTGGCTATACGCAATTTGAGTGCCTTCTACGGGGATATCCAGGCTCTGTTCCGAGTGAACCTGACCGTGTGTGAGGGGCAGATCGTTTCCGTGGTCGGGCCCAATGGCTCGGGCAAGACAACCCTTATGAAAGCAGTGGCTGGTCTCCAGCGCCCCATTATAGGAGAAATACGCTACCAAGGAGCGCCCATTCAAGATCTCCCGGTTCACCAGGTTGTGCGTCGCGGTTTGGTATATGTGCCAGAAGGCATGAAAACCTTTCCCCTGATGAGCGTTATGGAGAACCTCGAGGTGGGAGCCTACATTTCGCGACACCAAAAAAAAGGCAGACTTGATTTCGTTTTTAACCTTTTCCCCGTTCTGGCTGACAAGAGGCTCCAGCTCGCCAAGAATCTCAGCGGTGGACAGAAGCGTATGTTGATTCTCGCTCGAGGTATCATGAGCGGTGCTCGACTGCTCATGCTTGATGATCCTTTTCTAGGACTTGCCCCCAAAGACATTACTCGACTGTGTAATACTCTGAGACAAATCCGTGGCCACGGATACACCCTCTTTCTTGCAGGCCAGCATGTGCGAAGAATTTTGAGTGTGGCCACTCGAGCCTATCTCCTTGAGGAAGGCAAAATCACCCTGTCCGGATCCGGAGACCAACTCCGAGATCACCCTCACTTGCAAGAGAGTCTTTATGGAATAGTGGCGAAAGCAGGATAAAGGATATTTCGGATTGCGGATTGCGGATTGCGGATTTGGGAAAGCATAGGGCATGGGGCATGGAGCATGGGGAGGCAATTTCGAATTGCGAAACTGGGAACCCGCCCGAAGGGTGGGAGTCTGCAGGACAATTGCGAATTTAAAAGCCAAAACCCCAATTCGCAATTTTGTGGCCTTGCGCCGTGAGCCTTGCGCCTTGCGCCTCTTTTTCTTGGCTACTGGCTACTTAAGTGTGAACGATTTTAACGGTTTCAACGATTTGAACGACTTGAACGGTTGTTTGCTGACACCATGATCGATGC
>JASFGC010000216.1:0-6371 GCA_050123975.1 Syntrophobacterales bacterium
GACGCCCACCATTGACCAGCTCAAGCAGGTGGGCCCGGATGCCATTCCCTATCTGCTCCAGATTATGAGCCAGTTTTCCTGGGCTGCACTACTCGTTCCAGATATACTGGCGCATTACTCCACAGAGACGGCCATTCGCAGCCTCATGGATATCACCATGTTTAGTTACCACTACGTCTCTGAGGCCTGTCTCAAGCACCTTGAAGCGTTCGGCAACGAGGTACTCCCATACGTCCGTGATGCTTTTAAACGTGATCGAGACTTTGATGAACTCAAGGTGGGTTTCATCAATATGCTGAGCAACCTTGATGCACCTGGTGTGGATGATTTCTTGCAGGAACTCCTCGACCATGAGGAGCCTGCGGTGGTGGATTTTGCCGGTCTGGTTCTCGGCAAGAGAAATCGAACCGACTTGCTACCCGCTCTGGAAGAGGCGAATGCCCGTATCGGCAACAAACCCCGAATTGGTTGGGCCATAAATCAGCTCAAGAAAATAAGGGAAAGCAAGAAGTAATGCATCTCGTCTGTCTTTTTATTTACTATTCGCCAGCGCAATTGTGCTCCTCTCATAGCGCGATGTCTCCGGCTTGAAGCTTCTTGAGATCCTCATCAGGACCTAAGACGATGAGGGCATCGCCATCCTTCACCAAAAAGTTTCCTGTAGGAATTAACGCATGTCTCTCCGGAATGATCTCTTTGATAGCCAGCACCTGTACGCCAAAGCGGTTGATGAGATTCAGTTCCTTGAGTGACTTGCCTACGAACTCCTTAGGAGGCGCCAATTCCACAATGCTATACCCATTAATAAAAGGCAGATAGTCTAGGATATTGGGAATGTCCAGACGGCCGGCTACACTAATGGCCAGGTCTTTTTCAGGAAAGATGATTTCGTGCGCACCAATCTTACTGAGAATACGGCCATGTTCTTCGCTCACAGCCTTTGCGAGAATATGCTTGACCCCAATCTCTTTCAGGTGGAGTGTTGCCAGAATACTCGCCTGCATTCTGGTGCCAATTGAAACCACCGCTGAATCCACCTCTTTAATACCCAGCGACTCCAGAGCCTCCCTGTCAGTGCCATCCGCAACCACTGCCATGCTTACAAAATCTTTCACCTTTTGCACCTGGGTCTGATTGAGATCTAAAGCGACAACCTCATGGCCTTTCTCAAATAAATGGCGGGCCAGATAATAGCCAAAATTCCCAATACCGACTATGGCAAACTGTCCCATTTCAATTCCTTCCTCTGCTGGCTCTTTAACAATAGCCATCGACCTTTGTGCGTCTTATAAAAAACCTCTGTGGACCTAGCTCAACCGATCATTACATTCTCCTCGGCGAACCGATACCTGGCCCGGCTTGGTCGACGGCTCAACGCCAGAGCAATAGACAAGGGTCCTAATCGTCCGATGAACATTACCAGTATAATTATTACTTTCCCCATGGTGCTCAGTGTTCGAGTAACTCCCACGCTGAGCCCTACAGTGCCAAAGGCTGAGACAACCTCGAATAGAAGTTCCAAAAAAAGACCCCGACTCTCTTCGTGCAGGGTTGTGCCCAATTCACTTGCCATAAGCGCCATGGTAGCAATATTGATCACCACCACGGAGACCGCAAACACTGCGATAGCCCTGCCCACAGTTGCTTGTGTTATTGTGCGACGGAAAATATTGGTCGTTTCCTCACCCCGCAAGCGTGAGCGGCTGAGTGCAAAAAGAACTCCAAGGGTGTTCACCTTGATGCCGCCACCGGTAGAGCCTGAAGCGGCGCCAATAAACATTAAGAAAATGCAAAACAAAAGAGTGACATTGGCCATCTTGCTGAAATCTAGAGTGTTGAAGCCTGCTGTCCTGGTGGTGACAGATTGGAAAAAGGAGGACATGAGCTTCGTTGGCACTGAGAGTTCGCCTAAAGAATCACGCCACTCAAAGAGCATAAACCCCATAGTTCCAACAATAATCAGAAGAAAACTCAGCGAGAGAACCAACTTGGAATGTACTGAAAGACGCCAGGCCCGGCGGGGGTTTCTCGAACTGAAGAAGAGCCTTTTTAATTCCACGAGGACCAAAAAGCCAAGGCCACCTGTGATGATCAGGGTACATACAGTCAGATTTACCAAAGGATCGTTCTTGAAATTTATGAAACTCTCGGAAAACAGGGAGAAGCCTGCATTGCAAAATGCACTGATTGCGTGGAAAACTGAATAATACCAAGCCCTCCCAAGGGGGTACACTGTGGAGAACCGTATGAAGAGTAGAGCTGCTCCAACCGTTTCTAGAATCAGGGTAAACATGACCACATGCCGAACTAAGGAGCTAAGTCTGGTATCCGCGCCATGAGTGAATGTATCTTGAATGACGGTGCGGCTCGTGAGAGAGAACCTCCCACCTAAGAGCAGAATCAGAACTGTGGAAAAGGTCATGATACCTAGTCCCCCGCACTGGATGAGGAGCAGGACCACCCACTGGCCGAACAAACTCAAACGGCTTCCGGTATCCACCACCACGAGACCGGTGACGCAGGTAGCGGAAGTCGCAGTGAACAAGGCATCAATCGGTGGGAGCGTTGGCTCTGCCGCAACGGGTAACATCAGCAGAGCCGTCCCAATGATAATGAGTCCCGCGAAACTGAGAACAGGCATGCTAACAGGAGTAACAAACCGATGGCGTCGTTTTGCAAAAGAGCTTTCCGTAAGCACCGGGCTCACCTCCTCTGGTGAGGGATAATCAATCGCTGATCTGCTACGGGCATCTATGGAGCGATTTTTGATAATAGTAAATAGCTGCATTTTGCAACAAAAAGCTTTACAGATGCAACTAGGATTAATATACTAAAAATACTATATAATCAAAACAATAAATTCACTATAGTTGCGATATGTAACATTTTTCTGCATTTATAACCAGATAAGATGATTTCTGAATAACAAAATCATATCAATAAGATAACTACGAATTCTTCAGTGTGGCACAGTTGTTGAACTACATCTTAGCGGGAACTCTCATGCGCGATCCGTGAAATCGTCAGGCAGCAGGAGAGTGAAGTATGCATTTCCGAGAAAGGCTTGAGAAAACCCTCCTGGCCATTACGCTGGCTGAAGCAGGAAAGCATGAATGGGCACAGAAGATCCTGTCAGAGCTTGAGGAGGAACGTCTACACAGGGATGCACCTACTGCTAAACTTAGAGTTATCGAGTTATATCTCCAATCATTTTGCGAAATGAGCGGCAAGATCGAAAAGAAGAAGTTCTTTGACACTCAGCACTACATAATTCTTGTTAAGGACCTGACAGGCCGAGTTAAGCATCATTTGATCTTCGGGGTGCATTTTCTCGCTAAAAATAGGTCAGTTGAAGTCATTGAAAAGCTTACGCGTTGGCATTTAGAGGATGTTTTGCGAAAAGCCGGAGAGAATGTAGTCTTGGTAAGTAATGAGGGCCTTCATGTGCCATCCTTGGGCGGACCGAACCTATGAGAAGGTGCGACCGTTTGATGGAAAGTGGCATCAGCAAGAGCACTATCTCTAGATTGACATCTTCTGCGACGTAAGCGCGCTAGAACCTCCCACTTCAGCTTTAGGGGCGGCCCCGGGTTACAGGTGTCCGTGGGCCGCCCCTAATTTATTTTCACTACTTCCTTCGGTTCCATTATTGGCGTCACACTAGTCTTCCCTCCATGAGCGCCCGAGGAGTCTTCTGGCGGATTTTCTTCCCCCTAGCCAGACGTCCAGATCCAGAAAAACGTTACATCCTGCAACGTTGAGACTCTTTGGTGCAATAAAGATAAAATATTAATAATTACATATAGATAAATAAAAAACAGGCATTTATGTTGCAATGTGTAACGTTTTGTGCAGCTTCACCCTGGCCTCAATTTCTACAAGATAATATAGTTAATTCAATATGATAGCCTCATAATCTCGTGGTTGGCACAGTTGTTGATTAATGTAAGGGCGAAGGCCAACAACAAATAACAGACAAAAAGGTAAGAATAAGAGAGGAATAGACAATGAGTATCAGAGAAAAAATTGAAAGGATAATGGTGGCTATCACATTCGCTGAGGCGGGACAGCATGAAACGGCTCGAAAGGTCTTGGAAGAGAAAAAACAGAGACGCTGGAAGCCGCACTGGAAGCGAACCGTTGTTCGGAAAAGATCCAGGTATCCGCTGCGTGCACCCAGGCTACATTAGAAAGTTGGCTAGCGGTAGAATTAAGAATAAGAGGAGGATAGAAAATGAGTATCAGAGAAAAGCTTGAAAAGATGATGATGGCGATTACCTTCGCCGAGGCGGGAGAGCATGACTCAGCCAGGGAGTTTTTGAGAGAGGAAAAACGAGCGCGTAAGAGCAAGAGAGCCAGTCGTCGGCCCCGACCACAGCTGAGAGCTCCGTCTGCACAAAGGTAAGTGATTGAGGCTAACTGCGCAAAGAATTCCATAAGGAGGTAACAATACATGTTGAGAAAGATAAAGAAAAAGATCCTCAAGAAAAAGACGGTTGACGAGAAGGAGGTTAAGGTGGAAAGCCGTCAGGGCCAGACTCTGAGAGAAAGAATCGAGAACTACACTGAGGCGATCACCTTTGCCGAGGCCGGTCTCCAGGAGCAAGCCCAGGAGATCATGCGAGCAGAAATGGCTGAAGCGACCAAAGTCCTGGTGGTGGGCCACGAAGACACCTTCTCCCAACCACTGGTGGAGTATGCCGTGGGATTTGCCGAGCGCATGGGCTATGAGATCGTCGCCCTCAACATCAGTCCGGTCCGTACCGAGTCAACCACTATCGGGCCTTACTGCGACTTGCTCTGCGAAGAATTCAACAAGAAGTGTCAGGAAGGGATTGGAGCGCTTTGCCGTATATGTGAGGAGAAAGGCATCCCTTTCACCCATCTGGTCAAGTTCGGTGAGGTTGATGATTGCATTAAAGAAGCCCACGAGGAGATACGCAGGGTGGAATTCGTCATCACTGAACCAGATAGTTGCCCCGGTGAGGGAAGAGTTGCCATACCTGTGTTCTGTCTTGCCCATTAACTGTTGATTTATTTAGATCGGCTGGGTCCGCCGCCATGACGGGTTCAGCCTGGAACACAAGGGCCGTTCCCAACTAGGTCGGATCGTTCCCTCACGGGTGCCATCCGACTTAGCAAATCAGGAGGAATAGATGGACGCCCATTTTATTTTTGGTCTGGTATTGATTTTGGTCAGCCTGGGTCTTTGCTACTATTTCAGAAAGGAAAACAAAAAATAGGAAAGAGCGCTCTTGGTGGCCGGCCCCTCAGGCATCTCGCCATATATACCGGCTAAATTCGCTTCTCTAATGAACTCCGTAAAAAAGATAGATTACTGTAAGCATGACCACAAGGAAGATGCCGGTCATCACTACACCTGCCTTGGCGTAGTCCACGGTGCGGTAGCCACCGGGCCTCATGACCAGAGCATTCACCTGGTGGGTGGGTAGAACAAAGGTATTGGAGGCGGAAAGACCCACCACCAGCGCCGCCATTCTAGGATCTCCTCCCGCCATGATCGCCATGTTCATGCAGAGAGGCACCAGGAGCACCGTGGCGCCCACATTGGAGATCACCAGCGTAAAGAAGGAAGTCATGATCCCGATAACGGCCAGGAGAACTATGGGCTGCACCTCACCGATAATCTCCAGCACTTTCCTGGCAATGTAGGCGGCGGTGCCGGTCTGCTCAAAGGCGAATCCAAGGGGAATGAGTCCTGCCAGGAGAAAAACCGTCATCCAATCCACCGAATGATAGGCCTCGTCCACCGACAGCACCCCGGTGATGATCATTCCCAGCGCCCCTGACATCAGGGCCACAGACAATTGCATTTTGAAGAAAATAATCTGAGCCAGGGCCACAGACAGCCACACCACCGCCAATGTGGCTTTCTCCGGCCGTAAGATCTCGCCTTCCAGGGGCGAGGAAAAGGTCAAGGCTCGGGGCTGCGGCTGATTTCTGAGCCGGTGAAACCGATCCCACGGCCCCTGCAGTAAAATGGCATCCCCCATTTTCAGCATCACATGTTTTATCCCTGAGTAGTAAATGCGATCCCCAGTGTGTACCGCAATTGGGTTAACCCGGTACTGATCTTGAAATCCGGCTTCGCTCAGGGTCTTCCCCACCAACTCCGAGCGAGGTGAAACCACGGTTTCCACCAGACCGGCGTTGGTGCGGGCGAATTCATCCGTAAAAAATTCCAGCCCCTCCTTGATTTCCCAGCCTTTAAGTTCGGCCAGCTTCCTGATGTTGTCCTCCCTGCCAATAACCACCAGATCATCACCTGCTGCCACCGCATCAGTCCGCCTCGGCACCAACCTCTTTTGGCCCGTGGCTGCATTACCTATTGCCACCACAGAGACCAGAAA
>JASFGC010000217.1:0-6367 GCA_050123975.1 Syntrophobacterales bacterium
CCACAAGGAGATCCATGATGACCGAGGCCAGATGGACTTGATGGAGGATATGACCCGACTATTCACCACAGTACATCAAGGGGATGACGACTTGGCGCCGGTCTATGGCGCAGGCGAACTGTATTTCAAATTGTCGGACGCACCGTCTCTGATGGCCTCAATGAAGGTAGTGGGAGCGGCATCCATCTGGCAGGAAGTTGCTGCTTACACAGCGTTTGGGTCTTTTGCCTATGGCGCCCTGCGGGATGAGTACTTCAAGGATGTAAGGCTTTTCTATAACACCCAGTATGAAAACCTTGTGCTGTCCGGAATCCTCGAGGGTGAGCAGGGTCCAAAGTCGTTTTTCTTGGTCTCAGGGGTGCATGATAAGGGCTTTCCCTGGGGTGACGGTGAAACTTTTTGGGATGTGTTGCTGGCGATTGAAGACGGCAATGGTGGCTATAGAAAATATTGTAACACTGACCGTGTCTTAGAGGGTCTACACCTGGATGTTGAGCGCGGCATCTACCACTATCGTGGTCCTCTATTCGCCTTAGAAACGGGCTATAGCGCATCTTTTTCTGAGATGCGCGCCGGGGCAGACCACCTCACGGTCTGCGAAGCGGACTTTGAGATCGACTTTAAAGCTCAGCCCTATGAACCAGTGTCGTTGCCCTTTAAGGTACCGGAAAAGTTGGCACGCAGACTGCCGGCGCCCTTGGCAAAAAAGTTGCGCGAAGTATTACCGACAGAACATCCGCTGGGTGTTCAGATTACACCCCATACGGTGATCGTCCGTCAGGGTAAGCTTTCCCTTGATAAACAAACCGGAAACACCGATGGGGCGAACGCTTCCGAGGAGCTAGGGATCAATGGAGATCAGACCTTTGGCGAAGCTGAGCGCTCCACCTTCCGCAACATTAAAGAACCCACCATGCTTTATGGTTACATTTGTGCGGTACGGCCGGGGTCCCATGCCGCGCGCGTCCAGATCCACACCGATACCTTGCGTAATGAACGCGAGCACTGGTTTAAGGACCAAGTGGATAAATTGATTGGCAGTATCGTCTCGCGCACTGCCTCACGAGAAATGCTGATTGAAGAAGGGAAATTAAAGACGAGGCAACTTGGCCGCCAGGGCGAGGAAGCTGCTGAGGGCAACCTGTTTATCAAGGTAGGAAATCCAATCATCGAGATAAATAACGACCAATTTCCTACTGCTGTTTTTCAGCGCTGCATCATCACGGTCCGTGATCCATCCGGAGAGCAGTGTTTGGCCCTTGAAGAGGACATGGAGCTCATGCGACTCGAGCCAAAAAACTCAAGCAAAAAGGTGACCGTGGCTTCGATCAAAAACCAAGAGAGCAAGTTTGCCGCCTTGGATGAAGTTCTCAACGAAACCGGCTTTGATGCCATAGTGGAGGAGCAACTAACCGCCACTGGCAAGAGCAAGACTGATTTTTCCATTGTGATTAAACCGAACTTCATGTTCGCCTACAACAAGCGTGACCGAACCACCTTCACCGACCCAGAGCTAGTAGGCCATCTCGTCAAGAGATTACGTACTGCCGGATTTGAGAGGATCGCCGTGGGAGAGGCGCAGAGCACCTATGGCGAATACTTCGACAAACGGAGCGTCGAGGAGATGGCACAGTACCTGGGCTTCGACGGAGAGCTCGGCTATGAGATCATCGACATGACAGAGGACGCTGTTGAGCGGCAGGAGTTCGGACCGCACTTGGGCAATCATCCGGTCTCGAGCAGTTGGCGAGATGCTGACTTTCGCATCTCATTTGCGAAAAACAAAACGCATGCGTATGCCTACTATACTCTGACACTTAAGAATATTTACGGAGCGCTGCCCCTGGCCAACAAGTTCAAGGAATATCACTGCGACCGTGACATCTACCACACCACCATCGAGTATCTCATCGCTTTTCCTGTGCACTATGGGATTATCGACGCATACCTGAGTGCTGACGGGCCTTTCGGGATATTTGCCGACACCCGGCCGAACCAGACGTACACCATCATAGGTGGAAAAGATCTGGTGGCGGTGGATTGGGTTGCGGCTTCAAAAATGGGAATAGACCCCATGATCAGCAAGTATATGCATCTCGCTGTAGAGACCTTCGGCAAGCCTGAGATACGACTGATAGGCGATAGTAGCCTTTACCGACCGTGGTTAAACGTGCCCGTGGCCCTGAGTCTGTTTACGCACAAAGGCTTGGATGCGGAGTACCATTTCGGCAACCTGTTCTATACGACCAGCGCCCAAATGGACGAGGAGCATTTTCGCCACAAGGATAAAAAACTGCACATCAGGCTGTTGAGAAAACTGACCTTACCGATAAGGCGCATGTTTTTCGTGCGCACAGGAGAAAACCCCTCACCGGGAAACCGGATCGCAAGTTGGGTGCTTTACAAGTTGGGTCACTGAGGGTGCAAGAGCCTATTAAGGAGGGGCTCGGGGACGTACTTACGTTTTCGAGTTGTGAGACCTCAAGCTTCGCAGATTAAAGGAGGCTTTGTCCGGTTTTTAAGATTTATTCTAGACAAGCAGCGCTCATATTCAATGATCTGACAGAATCAAAAATCTTTTTCTCAAAAACACTTAATCTGCTATATGTCTTTCACCAAAGGTATCCATAATTCGATTGATTTCCTCAAGGGCGTAACCGGCCATTTCCTTTTGCAGAGCGATTGAATCGTTTTCTGTAGAATCCAAATCACCCAGTATGATTATGTTCTCATCATTTAATTTGTTGGCGGGACCGGTATAATTGAAACTTCCAGCAACGATAACTTGCTCATCCAAAACCATGAGTTTGTGATGGAGGGTTCCGATTGTTCTGGAAGGTCTCACCGTAAATATTTCGACTCCGGCATCGACAAGGTTATCGGTTGCTGCCCATTTCTGAACTCCCTGCTTGAAATCCATAGCTCCGCGTATAGGCATATTCATTCGCCTAATAAGGAGCATCTGGTCGTCTATGCCGCTGGAATTGGAAAAGGTGAAAATAGCGAACTCGATGGATTTCTTCGCCTTTGCCATTTGCTTCATAATCTCCATCTCTGGATTGTGATCCGGAGCAAAGAGCACACGAATGGGCATCCCTGATACAGTCACATCCTTTGGACTTCTGCCATGACCTTTGCTCAACTTGCCAAAACGTCCCTGGGAAATTTCCCGAAATTCACGAGCATAGATTTTTGCGACTTCAGAGTCGTGGACAATAACAATATGGTTTAGATTCTTACTGGTTCCCGTCTCGGTAAAATTCGTAGATCCAGTGAGAAGACTCTGCCGATCCCTGACAACGAACTTCTGGTGGAAAATGTTGGTATTGTAATCAGTTTTTATGTCAATATTTGCCCTCAAAAGACTGGCATGGAGATCCCGATTTATTTCATATTTTCCGCCAGGCCTATCAGGCTGAGGTACGGGTCGGCTCTCTCTTAAATAATTGTGCTCTGTAACCACCTTCACAGTCACTTTTCGCTGGCGTGCTCGTATAAGAGCTTCTGCTATTTGAGGTGAATCGAGCTCTTGAACTGCAACGTCAAGACGACTCTGGGCTGAATTGATGAAGTCAACTATGGTCTCTTCCAAATTGTCCAAGGCCCCTGTTTGGTGCGGGCCCATATAGAGCTCAACATTTCCGATGATCTTAGGCATGGTTTTTAATCCTTTTCCCGCCCTTCGAGCAGTGCGGGGCGGCTAGGCTGGAGGACCTACAGAACAGTGACAGTCCAATGAGAGCTTCTCACAACGGAGCCTACTTCACATGTGGATCTAGAAAATCTGCAAGAGTGAAAAAATTGGGAAATTGACCGTGAGCGCGTGCGCCGTCGCGTGAGATTTAAAACTGTAGTTACTCTACGAAAAGGTAGCTGAAATATCAAGGGAAAAATAGCAAATGGGTCACGTTCCCGATTTACTTTTGGCTATCGAAAAAATGGCGGGCTAGAATGAGCCAATGAGCTCAAATACGCGGGCAACCGCTTCTTGGGGAGTATCAAAGTAATGTACGCCTTTAAGATCAGGGATGGTTTGGAGGCCCACAACCGGCTTGTCGACCTTTAAAGCGTGGCCAATCTCTGAGAGGGTGCCGGCACCGCCGGCCACCGCCACCAGAGCGTCTGCCGTATGGGCGATGATGACGTTTCGAGCCTGGCCCATATCTGTGGCCACCGGTATTGTGATGAAGGAATTGGCACTGTTGATAGAAGGACCGGGGAGAATGCCGATCGTGAGGCCGCCAGCAGCAGAAGCGCCTTTGGCAGCTGCTTCCATGACCCCCCCCAATCCTCCGCAAACCAGAACTGCGCCTTTTCTGGCAATTTCTTGTCCAACCTCCTCAGCAAGTTGATAAATGTTGCTCTCGCACTGACCAGATCCGATTACCCCAATGATAGGAGAGCGTTGACTCATGTGGCGTCACTCCTTCCAACCGTGTCGGCCGAGCAAATTGACAAAACGGCAGCCACCGAGATCCGTCTTGGTGATGCCTTCTTTGGTTCGAACAACCTTCATCAGGGACTGCGTGTACTTGTCGCCCACGGGGACAACCAGTCTACCACCCATAGCCAACTGGTCCACGAGAGGCTGCGGAATCTCGGGGGAACCGGCTGTCACAATGATGCCATCAAATGGGGCCTCTTTTTTTGCGCCAACCGTGCCATCTCCCACCTTTAGGACCACGTTGAAGTAACCGAGTTCGTCCAGGATTCGTCTGGCCCTGATTGACAGGGATCGAATGCGCTCAATGGAATAGATTTTCTCTGCAAGTTCTGCTAGGATTGCTGTCTGATAGCCAGAGCCGGTTCCGATTTCCAAGATCTTCTCGTCGCCCTGCAGATCGAGGGCTTCGGTCATAAGTGCCACCATATAAGGCTGTGAGATGGTTTGCTTCTCACCAATGGGAAGGGGATGATCATTATAGGCTTGGCTGACAAGTGCCTCTTCCACAAAGCGATGTCGGGGCACTTTGCGCATGGTATTAAGAACCCGGGTGTCCTTGATACCGCGGCTGACAAGCTGGCTTTCCACCATACGGTTTCGAGCTGTGGCAAACTCCATGCATGCCCCTTCTTGTGCGTTTCACTTTCCTTGGAGTACAAATTAAAGGTAGATTAGCTATGGACTATTTGTCAACGCAAAACTCGGGGAAGACAAGTATGGCTAAGTGGCTGCGCACCCGTCGGAATTGCAGCGCTAGATCGTTGCTTTTGTTTTTGCTTCTGTTGAGCATGCCTCCCTTCTTAACTCACTGTACAAAACCTCTTACCCATAGGCAAGAAATGGTTAAGAACAAGCCGCAGAAGAAGGTTTTTAAGGTGAAACCTGATGTGGTTAAGGAAGCGGTGGAGCGAGTACTGGAGGACAAAAAATTTACCCTGGATACCAAGCAGAGCAATGAGTTGCGCATTCAAACTGAGTGGCTGGAAGATAGTGGTTACAGAAGCATGGCAGTTGTTGATCTCAAACCACTCAAAAGAAACCAAACACAACTAAAAGTGCATCTACAACTGGAAAAAAAGCTTATGTTCCGAGACGAGTGGGAACCTATGGATGAGATAGGCGAAGATACCTACAGAATTATGCTCAATGATATAGAGATGGAGTGCTATCGTGTCCTCTACGATCGTTCGTAAAGGCATTATTCCAGCTGCTGGTTTGGGAACCAGGGTGCGGGCCATTGCTGGAGATCTTCCAAAAGAACTCCTGACCGTGGCAGCAAAGCCTTTGATCGTCCACGCAATAGAAGGATTGGCCGCCAGCGGTATTCGCCAGATCGGGGTTGTCATTAGCCCTGCGAAAGAGAGTATCCGTCAGTTTCTTTTGGGTGAGCCGCCCGAGTTTTTGGCGCCCCAGCTAGATGCCCACCTGAGAGTGCTCCTGCGAGCCTGCGAATTTAGCTTTTTTGTTCAGCCGAGCCCCCTCGGAATAGCAGATGCTGTCAGTCTCTGCCGAGACTTTGTCGACGACGAACCCTTCGCACTGGTGATGCCAGACAACATCCTGCTGGATGGTCTTCCGGTGGTGTCGCAAATGATACCCTTTTTTTCGCGTGAACCGAGGGATATGCTGGGCGCTCTTCGCTTGGAAGCTGAGCAGGCTTTACGTTTTGGCAATGTTGGTGTCCTTGAAACAGAAGCAATCTCTGATGAGAGCAAAAAAATCATGAACGTTCGCCGCTTTTCGGACAAGATCAGCGAACCTCTCCATATCCCAGCAGGAGAAAGTGTACTCAAGAATTTTGGTGGCAGTATATTTTTGCCCCACTTTTTTGACTACATTGAGAGGTTGCGACCCCACATCGAAGGTGAGCTGGACGATGTTCCCGTGGTCCAAGCCATCATCGAAGAGAAAGGGCTGTTGGCC
>JASFGC010000218.1:0-6331 GCA_050123975.1 Syntrophobacterales bacterium
ACATGAAAGAAAACAGAGAAAGTGTTTGTTCAAATAAAGTAAAGTGGGAAGCAATCTCAGGCACCGAGTAGCGGGCAGGAACGAGGCCGTAGGTGACAATAAATTCCTGGAGCATGTCGCCCTGGGCCAACTGCAGCAAAAATACGAGACCGTTGGCTGCAATGAGCGAGGTATTGACGACCGGGTAGTTTTTGGATTGGATCGTATCTCGAAGAGGTATCATGGGATAAAAAATCCCTTAGCAGAGAAATATCTCACCGAATATATGATGGGTTTAAGTCCTGGCGTGACTACGGCCACTTCAGGATCGCAGATTGCATGGTGTTTGATGCAATCTGTAATCCATAGTTAACCTCCTTTCACTGAGACGATACTGCAGAAAGACTCTAAACTCAAGAACAACGAAACGAGTGCAGATCTGAGATTGTAGATTTCAGATTTAAGAGCTCAACGTGTTTTGTTAAGGAATACATGCAGTCTCAATCTGAAATCATAAATGATCATGGGATCCTGGCACAAACGTTGCACCCGATCATGGCGCGATTGAAACGAACACCTCACAGAATTGGTTGCAGCAATGGTGGCAGACCGTCGTACCCCCACAAGGATCAGAGCCAAATGGCCTGTTGTGGTGCTCACTGCTAAAGGGGTCATTCTGGCCGAGACCAGGGATATTAGTAGCGAAGGGGTTTTTATTAGTTGTGAAGAACCGCTCAGGCCCGACGAGAAACTCAGGGTGTTTATTATGGCTCCAAATCATCGTCCCCTTGAAATTCCTGCCGAGGTAGCTTGGTCGAATCCACACGCTTCCGAACAGGAAACTGCACCCAAGGGAATGGGCTTGCGCTTCACAAAGGATTCCAGTGAACAGCGCGGACGTTTGCAAGATATCGTTACCAAACACTACCAGACAAAAACCACTCCCACTCTGAAGAAAAAGTAAAGAATCCCGCTCCAAAAAACCCGCTTTTGGACTGCCTCCTTGACGCAAAGCGCTAAGCGCACAGCGCAAAGCGTGAGGTAAGCAGTAATAAGGTGAACGGTAAAACGATCATGCGCTGGCTGTGCGACTGTTGACCGTTTACCATTTACTATGCACTCTTTTTTTCGCTATGCGCCATGCGCTACTTGTCCTGAGCTCGTCGAAGGATGCGCTATGCGATCTGACCTGGCCCTAAGGACCTGATTTTCGATGTTGAATAACCCACCTCCCATTCACCCTCCCCTGTCAGCCGAGACGAATAGTTTTCTGATAGGGAGTGGAAAACCCACGAGTAATAAACGGCGAGGAATCCCGACTATTTTGTTACCCGAGTAGCAAAAACTGTGGAGTTATTTGTCAAGTTCCTGTTGAATGATTACATTCTAAGGTCATGCCATGAACCTCATATTGAATCAGAGAGGATAAAAAAACCATCATGCGGTGTAAGCTTCTTTTTTCGTTTGTTGTGATAAGCCTGATCGGCTTTAGTTCTTCTGTTGGAGCGAGTTCGCTCAGCAAGGTATTCAAAAAGGTCAATCCTGCCGTGGTAGTGATTCTCACCAAAGAACACGGGTACTCCAGTCTGAAAGCCGGGGAGACGGTCACCATAACCAAAGGTGGCCTAGGTTCCGGCATTGTGATTTCAAAGGATGGGTTGGTTATGACCTCCGCTCATGTGGTTCAGGTAGCGGATTCGGTAGTCGTTCGGTTCTTGGACGGAACCATGGCCGAGGCCAAGATCGTAGGCGCCGCGGTCCGAGCGGATGTGGCCTTGCTGAAACTCGATCGTCTGCCTGAGAAACTGGTTGTGGCTGAGTTGGGCGATTCAGATGAGGTTAATATTGGAGATGAGATTTTCGTTATTGGGGCACCCTACGGCGTCAGTCATACGTTGACTGTTGGCTACATGAGTGGCAGGCGCAGGCCTGAAACTGTCTGTAAATCTCTAGTGCCGATTGAGTTTCTGCAAACCGACGCTGCCATTAATAAGGGAAATTCCGGCGGCCCTATGTTTGACATGGATGGCAAGGTCGTCGGCATCGTGAGCCATATTCTTTCTCAGTCCGGCGGATCAGAAGGTCTGGGTTTTGCAATCAGCATTAATACGGCCAAAGAGCTTCTTCTCAAGCAAAATTCAATGTGGACTGGTCTGGAAGCGTATCTGGTCTCCGGTGCCCTGGCCAGAGCGCTGAACGTACCCCAGGAAGCTGGGCTTCTGATTCAACGTGTAGCAAACCACTCACCAGGTGAAAAACTGGGCCTACAACCTGGCAAGATACCTGTGAAGATTGCTGGCGAGCGAATTCTCTTGGGTGGTGATATAGTACTGGAAGTACAAGGTATACCTATTTCCGACGATTTTAGGGAAACATGCCGGATAGGCGATAGAACCGAGGGACAGCGCAGCGGGTCCATCACGAATATGAAGGTGCTGAGAGGCGGCGAAGTCGTAAATCTTTCCGTCTCATCGGCACAACAGAAGTGATTTCGGTTTTTATGGGGTTTTCCAGGTGACCTGCCCGTCCTTGCCGAGCAAGACCAGGGAAGAGACCGACCTTTTTTCGATGGTGCCTGTTCTCTTTAGTTTGGTAGAGTCAATGGTTCCAAGTATCGCACGTTCATTCTCGGCTTGATCATAGAGCGCCAGATAAGGGTCACCGTCATCGTCCAGGGACAGGGAGATCCGCTCGTTTCCGGCTTGATCCCGCAAAGTCACATACGGTTGCCTCTTTGCTCCCAATCCAACAATGGCGCGATGATTCCCTTTGTTGTCGGCAAAGGTCAAAACCGGGCCTTCCTCCGGCGATGTGAGACTAAAGACCGCACGAAACTCGCCATTCTTGCTAAACAGTACTATTCCCGGACCACCTGCATACATTCCCCAGGTAGAGAGAATTCTTCCCTCTTTGTCCACCATACGAAATTCTTCTGCTGTGACAACATTTTGGGGACCGATCTTTTTTTGAGCAAAAACGGGTGTACCCAAGAAGAACTGACTTGCAAGTATGCCGCCCACCAAACCAGCCAACAGCGATAACACAAAAAGTAAACCAAATTGTTTTTTATTCATTTCCCTCTCCTAAATATTCCATGTCTACGGTGACTTCCTCCAAGTCCTCCGCTCCATCGAGGGTCTGATCCATGAATGCTGCGGGATAGTATCTCGCGATTGCCTCCAGGATGTCTTCTCGAGAAGCCACAACCACTTCGATGCTCATGCCTGTGGTCACGCGCAAAACCTGGATGGCAGAAGAGTCAAGGGGGTCCGCCATTGCCACCACCAGCTTGCCCCCTTCCAGTTCCACCGGCACGATTACATGAGTTATTGCCACCTCCGTGGTTACCAGTGATGTGACCTGATGTGGTATTTCCCTTTCTTTCAGGCTCATAAAGGGGAATTTCAACTGCCTGGCGAGGGCCCTAGCCGTATTGTCGTCATCCAGAAGAGCCAGGTCTCTCAACATCTGGTCGATTGTCGGGCTCTTTTCATCCTCTCCTAGTGCCCCGAATAATGTCATCTCATCGATGATCCCCGCCTCCACCAGACAGGCGCCCAGTTTTCGCACAGATTGAGGAGCTGTGCTGTTTTCAGCATCTTTTGCCGTCGCACTTTCATCCTCTTGAAAAAACCTCAGCATGACACTGCCGACTTTTATTCTGTCGCCGCATGAAAGGATTGCCTTTTCCACCTTTTCTCCATTTACAAAGGTACCATTACGACTGCCCAGATCTTTGACTACAGCCTGACCTCTCACCCTGCCAAGCACGGCGTGGCGTTTTGAGACGGTGCGGTCTGGAAGCGGTATGTCATTGGTGGAGTGCCTTCCGATGATCATCTTGGCATAGAAAGGGAAGACACGTTTTTTCGTGAGTTCGGTTTCGAGGATGAGGCAAGACTTGATCATAAGCTGTTCACCTATAAGTTGGTTCAAAAGAGCAGAGAGATTGCCAAAAGAAACTGTTCCTTGATTTACCGGGTGCTCACGGTACATGCACCCTAAAAGCCAGAATAGTCAATGACTATTTCATTGAAATTTTTCGGACAGTATACCTCTTGCATTGTCTTTTCTGGGCCAATGTCAACATAGTCACTCTGCACGACGGTACCACCTTCCTGAAAGTCGACGGAGAGCGTTTGTGATGAATCTGTGGGAACGATTGGCGCTGCTGTGATGAGAAAAGTCTCTCCATCGTTGGAGAAGTTTAAATCGTAGATTCTGATATTTTTGAGTGTCTGATTAGTAATCACAAGGGTGACACGATTGCCTCGGGGAGAACGTATGTTGAAGCGTTTGTCGGCCAAGGTTTTCGAGATCTGGCAGAAATTCACCAAAACTACTGCCAAGAGCAGTATGGTTGTAGTTTTCTTCATGGTTCCTCCCCGGCTCACTCAACCACAAAATTGATCTTGTGATACACCTTCTCTTTTATCTTTCTCAATAACCATCACGTCATTGGGGTATCCGCATTTATTTATGCAAATGTAGTACCGTTTTTCGAAAACAAAAACCATTTATCTCACATCCCACATCTCGTTGAAACCGTTGAGATCGTTAAAGTCGTAAAAGACCTAGAAACCGTTGAAGTCCCAGAGGTAGTTCGAATCGCGGCTATTCCTCGACAAGCTCAGGACGGGAAAAGCCGCTCCCACAGTAGTGTCTTTGTCTTCTGTTTTTCAATTCCGCAATTCCTTAATTCCTGAATCCCTCAATTCTTATATCCCACATCCCACATTTCATATCCCACATCTTCTCTTTCCCTATGCTCCATGCTCCCTGCCCTCTGCTTTCATAATTCTGCAATCCACAATCCGAAATCCGCAACAGAAATGGCATACTCCTTGCTCAATGAAATCTGAGGAACGTTCCTTAGATGACAAGCCATAGGTAACGCGGAAAGGAAAGTGCAGATGCTGTCAAAGAGACGATTGATCATCTTGGTGTGTAGCCTACTGATCCTTGGCCTGGTTCAGATAGCAGGTGCAGCTTATTTTGTATTTACGAGGAAAGGAAACATACGCTCAGGGCCAGGGACCAAGTACAGGGTCATTGGTCAGCTCGCAAAGGAGACAATAGCAGAGATACCCGATACATTTCATGACTACGAGGCGAAATGGATAGCCATTGATGCGAAAACTGTGTCTGATGAGGAGATGAAAGGTAAGAAAGTGGTTTACACGAAATGGGTGCACAGAAGTCTCGGCGTCGTAATAAAAGGCGATATCAATGAGGTGGATAAATATTTCGCCATAAAAGAGACAGGCTGGTCGCAAGAGATGCAAGAACTGGTTCTGGCGGGGAAAGTAAAGCTAGGAATGAACACGCATATGGTTTTTTATGCCCTGGGAAAACCGGATGAAATCACTGAATCTGGCAGCGACAAGCAACAATGGGTTTACCGTAAACCTGGTAATCGACCACTCCACCTTTTCTTCGAAGATGATGTTTTGACGAATATGAGGAATTAGAGCTCTATTCCGTTTCGAGTATTTTTTTAGCGGAGCTCTTAGCGATCCTTTTTCTGAGATTGCCGTTCCCACCAACGATTTTCTTGATTACCAGCTCTTTTTTATACCTTTCGATCATTTTTCTGAGTGCATCCGAGCTTTCAATGAGTCGCTGGCGAGTTGAGGTCATGGAGAGAAACTCCTGTCTCTCGGCGGGGGTGAATTCATCATTATAGGCAAGCAAGAATGAGATAACCTTGGGCTCTAGTTTTGAGACCGCCTTGTAGTCTGTTTTCTTGCCGATCAAGCTGTCCAATTCCTGCAGCAACTTAATTCCATCCTTTACCAAAACAGCCAATTCTTCGCTCTCCAACTCCACTTCATCATCAAAATAAGCTACTCTGGCTTGCAAATATGGCTTTTCGTCAATAATCTCCTCTATAAAAAAACGCTTCACACCTCGCGTCAGTATGTCCATACGGCCATCATCATACCGTTTGAGGACTTGAACGATCTGAGCCATACACCCCTTTTTCCTGATCTCTTTTTGGTCGGAATAGACGATGCCGAATTCCCTTTTCTCCTCCAAACACTCGTCGATCATTAACTTGTAGCGTTCTTCAAAAATGTGCAGCGGTAGAATCATTGCCGGCAACAACACGACCCCGAGTGGAAACAGGGGAATTGTGGTTTCGGTGTCCATAATATTGATCCTGGATGGGTAAAGAGCGGTTCAGACAGAAATAAATCTTCACACCATTATTATTACCCAGAAGGCTTCTTAAGAAAACCGGTAAAAATAGACAAATGAGAGAAGCACCGTAGTAAGGTGGAAATCAGGCGGGTAATAGCTGCCCTATGAGGGGTGAGATTTTCTTCTTTATCGGGTAAGACGAACAGGT
>JASFGC010000219.1:0-6322 GCA_050123975.1 Syntrophobacterales bacterium
CGAATCCCCTCATCTACTACTGATTGTTTCCTCATCCTCAATTCCATAACCTTTTCATGCCTCATTCCGCAATCTCAAAGGTCCCGCTGACCGCCTATCACTGGTTTACTGTTGATAGAACCGTTTCTGGTGAAGGCGAAGATTGTCTTGGTAGGAGAGATCTCTGGTCTTTACTGAAGAACTCCATTGACTTTTGTCGCTGGCGCAATACCCCAAAGTCCACCAGGATCTCTTCCATCCGTCTCCTGTAAACGCTAATGAGAAAGGGCGGTTTATTCACCTCCCCTTCCGAATCAACTGACGCGGTTCCCGCCACTCCAGGCAAATCACGTATTGCTAAAAGCGCATCGCGAAGTAACGGCCGGGACGTCACCCCTGGCTGATTGAGAGCTTTTGCCAGTAAACGCAAGGTGTCATAGGCCAAGGCCTCAGGGTACCCAGGGTTCTCACCATAAAACTGCTTATACCTGAGAACGAATTGATTGGTTAGCGGCATACTGCTTCCAGCGAAAAAGCCATCTACGAAAACAGATCCCTGAAGATAAGGGGCTGCCATCTCCACTAGCTTCGGCGAGTTCCACAAGTTCGTTCCCAACATCTTGATCCCGGTGACGTCATAGTAAGCGAATTGGGGAGCGATAAGGCCTACCTGGCTATAACTATCGGGAATGAATACTACTTCGAAATCAACTATTGGTAGTGGTTCTTCAGGGGCTGCCACATCCGACTCTTCCTTCATGTTCTGGATGTCCCTAACCTGCTTGGATTCCTCGGTGATCTCACTCTCGGGTCTGGGATAATAGAGTCCTACCAGCTTTTTGATCTGATCAGCAAAGTCCGTTTGGGACGGGTCGTAGAACTCGACCCCTCGAACCTCGGCTCCCAGGCGATCCAGTTCGTCCCAAAATAGTTGTACCAGCCTGGTTCCATAGCTATCGTTGGGGGAAAGCATGGCAAATCGTCTGTACCCGAGTCCAAGCACCGCATATTCCACCAATGCTTTTGTCTGTTGCTCATTGCTGAGAAAACTACGAAACACAAAAGGACCGATAGTGTTCACTCCCTGCTTTTGGGTGAGAGTGATTATAGGGACCCAAAGATTTTGGGCCTCTTCAGCAGCGGCCTCGGCTGCAACCCGGGACAGAGGACCGATGATTGCTGCAACCCGCTGGTCAAGCACAAGATCGCGGACTGCCGCCACTGCCGTAGCCGGATCGCTCCCACTGTCCTTGATAATCAGTTGGATCTCACCTCCAATAGCAGACTGACTCTGGAGGTCCTGTGCTGCCATCAACAATCCACGCAGCACCCTGTCACCGTAATCTTTGTAGCGACCACTAATTGGCAGCACGCAACCAACAGTGGTCATATCCACCTTGAGCCACTCCTCAATTTGCTCGGCCATTTCCTTCCAGGTCTCTGCCAATGGATGCTGCGGCTGCTCCTCAATGAGCGCCAGCAGTTGTTGCTGCGCTGTACCCAGATGCCCTTTCTCCATATCAACTCCAACCAGGCGAGTTTGCAAGTGGAGATTGGGGAATCCCTCCGAGTACTCGGCCAACAGCGCCAGAACCAGTTCCCGGTCAAGGTTCTCCAGGGCAGCATCGATTTTTTCCGTCAGTGCCGCCTGTGCTTCTTCCCCGACCAGGTCATATGCCTTCACATACCACCTCACGGCTTCAGCGTACTTTTGTTGCGCCGCCTGAGCATCTCCCACAATTTCAGCAGCCGTAGCTTTCTGAGATTTCTTGGGCAAGTAATTGGTCAATGATCTGCCGGTTTCCACCGCATCGTTGAAACGTTCCAGTTTGAGATAACAGCGGAGCAACCATATACGGGCCTCGTCCCCCTCCGGCCTTACCGGAAACTCATCTATCACTTGTTGAAACACGGAAGCAGCCTGTTCGTAGCGTTCCAAACGAAAATCTATTTCGCCCTGTCGCAGCAATGCCTTGGCCGCTTGCGGACTTCGCGGAAAGGCCATAACAAGCTGACGATACTGCAGGGCCGCCTCTTCCAAGTCACCCTCTTGCAAGGCTGATTCGGCCTTTGCCAGCTGTTGGCGGGCCTGCTTCTCCTCAGCACTGGGAGGAGCTTCTACGGCAACTTCTTTCTTGGCCGGCATCAGAGCACAACCAAGCAGAATAAACGGCAACAGGAAAAGCCCGAGCCGTTTACTGAACCTCGTCAATGGGCTCATAGGGATTTCTCCACCTCTTGTGGTTAGGCGAATAGTACAAAGTATCATTGCTCATCTGGCATTTTCTCATTTGGCATTGGTCATTACAAGCATTGCATCAACGGTTAGAATGCCTAGGGCAAAATCCGCAATCCGCAATCCGCAATACAAAAAAGGGTGCTCCAACCTTTAAAAACGAGGTCATATGTAGCACCCTTTTCAGGAATTAAGCAAGTCCTTAGCCCAGATATTTGGTGAATTGCTGTCGCGAGACCACGAAGATGGGTGTGCCACCTGGCAACCGCAGGGTGTTGGTTCCGAGACGTACCTGAAAGGTACGTCGCAGGTGCCGACATCCTAGGACGCCAGGAAGGACAGCCATATCCGTGGTCGCAGCAAGTGATTCATGTAATATCTGGGCTAGTAGTTCAATCTACTTCTTATCCTCATCAACCTCCTCAAACTCGGCTTCAACAACGTCTTCGTCGCTGTCAGCAGCAGCCTCTCCGGGCTGCTCCTGAGCCGCCTCAGCTCCGGTGGCCTGTGATGCCTCCTGGTACATAGCTTCTGCCACTTTGTGCGAGGCCTGCATCAGCTCTTCCGAAGCTTGCTTGATGGCTTCCGCATCATCACCTTCCATTGCCGTTTTAAGCCGCTGCATCTGCTCCTCTACGGTTTGTTTGGTAGCCGCGTCAACCTTATCTCCCATTTCATTCAGGGTTTTCTCGGTATGATAGAGGAGCGAGTCGGCATTGTTCTTGGCCTCCACCAGGTCTTTCTTTTTCTTGTCCTCCTCAGCGTGTAATTCAGCTTCCTTGATAGCTGCCTCGATCTCCTCCTCACTCAACCCGCTGGAAGCGGTAATTTTGATGGACTGCTCCTTCCCTGTTCCCAGGTCCTTGGCCGAGACGTTAACGATACCGTTGGCATCAATATCAAAAGTCACCTCAATCTGCGGAAGTCCCCTTGGTGCTGGGGGGATACCCACCAGCTCGAAGCGTCCCAACGTCTTGTTATCTGGCGCCATTTCCCGTTCACCCTGCAAAACGTGGATGGAGACGGCAGGCTGGTTATCGGCAGCCGTAGAAAAAATCTGACTCTTCCGAGTTGGGATGGTGGTGTTTTTATCGATGAGCCTGGTCATAACGCCGCCCAGTGTCTCAATACCAAGTGAGAGCGGGGTTACATCCAAAAGCAGTACATCCTTGACGTCGCCTTTGAGCACTCCGGCCTGAATCGCAGCACCTACGCCAACTACTTCATCGGGGTTGACTCCTTTGTGCGGCTCCTTGCCGAAAAATTCCTTAACCTTTTCTTGAATCTTCGGCATCCGGGTCATACCGCCCACCAAGATCACCTCATCGATATCTGAGGTCGCCAAGCCTGCATCCTTGAGCGCGATTTGCATAGGAGGAACCACTTTTTCAACGAGATCCTCCACCAGGGACTCCATTCTTGACCTACTAAGCTTCATATTGAGGTGCTTAGGACCACTGGAGTCAGCGGTAACAAACGGTAGGTTGATCTCAGTTTCCATGGAGGTAGAGAGTTCCATCTTTGCCTTCTCTGCAGCCTCTTTCAGACGCTGCAAGGCCATTTTATCGCCCCGAAGATCGAACCCCTGGTCTTTATGAAACTCATCAGCCAGCCAATCGATAATCCTCTGGTCGAAATCCTCTCCACCCAGGTGAGTATCACCATTCGTCGCCTTTACCTCGAAAACGCCGTCACCAATTTCCAGAATGGAAATATCATAGGTGCCGCCCCCCAAGTCAAAGACTGCAATCTTCTCGTCTTTTTTCTTATCGAGGCCGTAGGCAAGTGAAGCTGCCGTGGGTTCGTTGATAATCCTCAGAACATTGAGCCCAGCTATTCGGCCAGCATCTTTGGTGGCCTGGCGTTGACTATCGTTGAAATAAGCAGGTACAGTGATCACCGCGTCGGTCACCTTTTCACCCAGATAGTCCTCAGCAGTCTGCTTCATCTTCTGCAGAACCATTGCCGAAATTTCTGCGGGACTGTACTCTTTGCCACGAATCTTGATGTGGGCATCACCGTTGTCAGCTTTGACGATTTCATACGGGCAGATGGAAGTATCGTGCTTGACCTCTGGAGTGTCATACTTCCTACCGATCAAGCGTTTGACCGCGTAGACTGTATTCTCGGGATTAGTTATTGCCTGTCTTTTTGCCACCTGCCCCAATAGCCTCTCGCCACTTTCTGTGAAAGCGACTATAGACGGAGTCGTGCGGCTTCCTTCTGCATTAGTCAGGACCTTTGCCTCTTTGCCCTCCATAACCGCAACAACTGAGTTTGTCGTCCCTAGATCTATGCCGACAATCTTTGCCATTCTTTCCTCCTTAACCTCTCGTATTAAAGAAATTCTCTGTTAAGGCCCTTTTTCCTAACCCTTTTTGACCTTTATCTTTACCCCACCATTGTCCGTTTCCGCCTTCTCGGGTGTGGTTGCCTCTCGACTATCGTTGTCCTGGTGGCTGGACTGTTTAGACACAATTACCATTGCTGGTCTCAGCAACCTCTCTTTGAGCATGTAGCCCTTCTGTAATACCCTCAGCACGGTGTTGGGTTCGTGCTCAGTGCTCTCTTCCTGAGAAACGGCCTCGTGAAAGTTTGGGTCAAAAGGTTTTCCTGCTGCCTCTATCAGCGTACAGCCGAATCTATTAAGGGTGTCGAGGAAGCCCTTGAGCGTCATGTTTAAGCCCTCAACCAGGCCCCCTTGACTTGACTCGGCCCCTGAGTGCTCTAGGGCCCGTTCCAGGTTGTCTATTACGCTCAACAGCTCGCGCATAAAGGATTCATTGGCGTAGCGAGTCTGCTCCTCTTTCTCTCGTTGTAGCCTTTTCTTGAAATTTTCAGCATCCGCAGCAGTGCGGAGAACCTGTTCCTCTGCTTCACTGAGTTCGGCTTCCAGCTCGCGGTACTTGGCCAAAAGCGCTTCCCCATCAGCCGTCTCAGGATCGAAAGGCTCCTCTTGCTCGACCTTTGCCTCTTCCACTTGAGCTTGGTTGTCCGATTCAGGTAAGATTTCTTGTTGGTCCTCTGAATTTTCGTTCACACTGCTCTGAGGTTCCGCTGTTCGCTTTTTTCTTGAAACCACCCTTCTCCCTCCATTGTTTCATACTACTTTTTTAAGAACGATTAACGCCGAGTCAAGCCCCCCCAAACCTCTAAACAAAAAAAAGCCCCCGAAAAATGAAGGGAGCTTGCAAAACAAGCGAAAATCTCTGTTTAGATTTAGAAAGTTTCCTCCAGCATCTCACTCAGTAGCTTGGCAGTGTAATCCACCAGAGGAATAATCCGCGAGTAGTCCATTCTCGTGGGTCCAATTACACCGAGAGTACCAAGAACCTCGTCGCCACTGGCATAGGGCGAGGTAATAAAGCTTACGCTCTCCATGTCCAGCAGTTCGCTTTCTGAGCCGATGAAAATGTTGACCCCTCCGGCTGCCATACTCTTGTCCAAGAGATCTATTATCTTGCTTTTCTCTTCGAAAGCATTGAAGATCCGCCTCATCTTCTCCACATCGGCAAATTCTGGGTTGTCCAAAAGATTGGTCCTGCCGCCTATGTACAGTTCGCTATCCTCTATGTTCTCTTGCAAAGCCTTCTGGCTTAATTCTAAAGCCTTGGAAAGCAAGCGATCAAAGAGAACCTTCTCCTTTTGCATCTCTTCCAGCAAGCGTGCCTTGACCTGGTGCAGGGCTAGATCCTGCAACATGTCATTGAGATATCGACCATATTTGTCCAATTCCTCCTGAGATATGTCTTCTTGTGTTTCGAAAACTGTATTGTGGACAATGCCGGCCTGAGAAACCAGAATGGTCATAACCATACTGGCACGCAGCCGAACAAACTCGATTCTCTTAAACACCGTGTGTGAGAGGCGAGGTGTGAGGACCAGACCAGCCTGTTTGGAGAAAGACGAGAGGACCTTGGAAGTCTCCTGCAATAATCCTTCCACCCGGGACACTCCACCCCGGTACGATCGTCTTATTTTTTCACGATCAGCAACACTGAGCTGCTGTATCTTTAGAATTGCATCAATATAAACTCGGAGCCCGAGTTCGGTTGGAACTCTACCGGCGGATGTGTGCGGCTGATAGAGCAGACCAAGTTCCTCAAG
>JASFGC010000220.1:0-6290 GCA_050123975.1 Syntrophobacterales bacterium
CCGAACCACTTGTGCATATCGGTGATTTCAACGATGGGCTCACCAGGCGACCGGTCATCACCATTTTTCTGTAGTTCGTTGTTCATTGATCTCTCTCAAAGTAGATGTGAGATGTGATATTTGGGATGTGAGGTCAAACTTACTTGGAATATCTTATCTTAATTCTTTGATGTATGTAAAATCTAGCATCCAGCATCTAGTAACCAGGACCCAGGATCAATTCCCTCTATATAACTCTCGTTCTAAACGGCGACTATAGCTGGACATGGAAAAACAACCCGCAAAGTAAATCAAAGCAATAAAAATATAGGCCTCGACGCTGAATCCCATCCACCTGGGATCGGAAAGGGTTGACTGCGTGGTCTTGAGAAGATCGTAGAGGCCGATGATTACCACAAGGGATGTGTCTTTGAAAGCGGAGATGAGAATGCCCACCGTGGGCGGAATCACAATTTTCAGGGCCTGCGGCAGAATAATCAACCGCATCTTCTGGGAATAGTTCAGCCCCATTGACTCCGCAGCCTCATACTGGCCGCGACCTATGGCCTGTAAACCGCCTCTGACCACTTCTGCTATGTAGGCCGCAGTGAATAGAATAATGGCCACCTGAGCTCGGAGTATATTGTTGATAGTGATCCCTTCCGGCAGAAACAAGGGAAACATGACCGAGGACATAAAAAGCAGGCTGATCAGCGGTACGCCGCGTATTGTTTCGATATAGACTATACAGAGGGACTTGATAGCAGGCATCCTGGATTGGCGTCCAAGAGCCAAAGCAACTCCCAAGGGGTATGCGGCCGTCAGCCCGAAAACAGAAAGAAGAAGCGTCAGGGGTAAGCCGCTCCACTTGGTGCTGTCCACTGAAGATAGACCAAACAAGCCCCCTTTCAGGAGTAATCCCATGCCGATAAGTCCCACCAGCCAAGCATAGCCCAATGATTTCTTCCAGAAGCGCCTGTTACTGCTCAATACAAGCAAAATGAAGAGAATAATCATGGCCACCAAGGGTCGCCATTGCGACTCAAATGGGAAGAAGCCGAATATGATAAAACGAAAATTCTTGGCTACGATGGACCAGCAGGCGCCGCCGGCCTCCCTACATGCTGCGCCGGTGGTATTCCAGGAGCTGTCAATGAAGGCCCAGCGAATGAAAGCCGGAACTATTTTCCACAGAAAGTAGAGGGTCACTATGGTCAGAACTGAGTTGAAAACCGAGCTAAACAGATTAGCCCGAAGCCAGCCTATAACTCCTATTCGAGTAATAGGTGGTTTCAACTGTTCTGCTTGTATGTTTTGGCTGGAATCAACCATAAGACCTTCTATCTCTCCACCAAAGCTGTCCTTTTGTTGTACCAGTTCATAAAAGCTGATGTACTCAGGCTAAAGAAAAGATAGACCACCATGATCATTCCCACCCCTTCAATGGCTTGTCCGGTCTGATTGATTGTGGTGTTGGCCACAGAGACAAAATCCGGAAAACCGATGGCAACGGCAAGGGTACTGTTCTTGGTGAGATTCATCATCTGACTGGTAAGCGGCGGAATGATTACTCTGAGTGCTTGCGGTAAAATCACCAGCCGTAAGACTTGGCCTGGTTTCAACCCCATGGACATGGCGGCCTCCACTTGACCACGACTTATTGCCTGGATACCGGCACGGACAATTTCAGCCACGAAGGCAGCAGTATACAAGACCAGCCCCAACAGAAGGGCGACGAACTCAGGGCTGAGGGTGAGGCCTCCTTTAAAATTAAAACCTTTGAGTACAGGGACATCCATCTTCATGGGTGCACCACCGAGCAACCAGGCCGCTAAAGGCAAGCCGAGGAGAATGGCTATGGAGACGAGAAAGACAGGAAAAGGTTGCCCTGTTTTTTCCTGTCGTCTTTTGGCCCAGCGACGGAGTGCCCAGACTGCCACACAGCCAGCCAGAAAGGCCAGAGCCATGTAACCGTGCGCAGGATGCGCTTCGGGAACAGCAAATATCAGGCCGCGATTGGTTAAAAACAGGCCAGAGAAAGGGTTCAGGGCCTGGCGCGGGGATGGCAGGATTTCATAAGAAATAGAGTACCAGAAGAACAACTGCAAGAGCACCGGTATGTCCTGCATGACTTCAATATAGATGCCTGCCAGTTTCGCAACCAGCCAGTTGGTAGACAAACGGGCTATGCCAATGAAAGTGCCGAGGATAACTGTGAGAATGATGCCGATAAAGGCAACTTTCAGGGTGTTGAGGACGCCTACCAGCAGAGCGCGGGCGTACGTGTCCGCCGCTGAATAAGGGATCGGGGATTCACCAATTTCGAAAGAGGCTTCCTTGGCAAAAAAATCGAAGCCTGTGGCGATGGCTTGTCGTTCCAGGTTTGCCTGGGTATTAGTAAAAAGGTAATAACCCAGCATGCCCACAAGGGACAGCACAACCACCTGGTAGATGATTGCCCGCTTGGTGGGATCGTGCCAGAATGGAATCTTGGCTGGCGTTGTGATTTCCGTGGAATCCGTAACTTCTTGTGCCACAGTCAGGCTCTGGCTCGAAAGTTCACTAAGTAAATAAAAGAGGTGCCCCCCAAAGGGGGCACCTCTCATGCTGATTACCTAAAAGGCGCAGCGAACATCAGGCCACCATTATACCACTGGGCATTCACACCGCGTTTCAGTCCGAGTGCGGTGTTGACCCCCACATTGGCTTCAAAGATTTCGCTGTAGTTCCCCACCTGTTTAACAATGTTGTAAGCCCACTTATCATCCAGGCCCAGGTTTTTTCCCATCCCGGGGATTACTCCCAAGAAACGCTGGACCCGTGGGTTTGAGTCCTTGAGCTTGAGATGGACGTTTTTCGAATTGATGCCCAGTTCCTCAGCTTGCAGGAGAGCCATAACCGTCCAGTTGACAATGTCATACCACTGATCATCGCCGTGACGGACCACCGGGGCAAGAGGTTCCTTGGAAATAACCACAGGCAGAAGCATATATTCGTCGGGATTGGGGGCAACGGCTCTGTGGGCGGCCAATTGCGAAATATCCGAGGTTAAGAGGTCACAACGTCCGGCAAAGAATGCCTTGGAAAGCTCGGCAGTCTGTTCAATCACAACCGGTTTCCACTTCATGTTGTTTGCTCTGAAAAAATCCGCCACATTGAGCTCGGTTGTGGTGCCGGGCAGAACACACACGGTGGCGCCATCCAGTTCCTTGGCGCTCTTGATTCCCAGTTTCTTAGATACCAGGAATCCTTGTCCATCGTAGAAGTTCACGTGGGCGAAATTCAGACCATTGGCGGTTTCGCGCGTCAAGGTCTGGGTTGTATTTCGGCACAGTACATCAATTTCTTTGGCTTGCAGAGCGGGTAGACGTTGAACCGCCGTGAGCGGCACAAACTTTACCTTACTAGCATCACCGAATACTGCGGCGGCCATTGCCCGTGCCGTATCCACATCAAGGCCTTTCCATACACCCTTGTCGTCCGGCATGCTGAAACCAAAGACACCGCCGTTCACGCCGGCTATAAGATAGCCTCGCTTCTTAACAGCGTTTAACGTCTCGCCGGCCATAGCCAGACTCGCCGTTACCAGCACCAGTACCGCAACTGCCACCACGCATACCTTGAGAAATTTCATCTGTCGTTCCTCCTCCATATATTTGGTTGGCTACTGTGACCGCACCAAGGCGGTCTACCTCTATCCAGCTGATACTCCTTGATCGGGTTGAAACAACTCCATCACCGAATAAAATACTGACCGGGGATCGATCCATGGCAAGTCAATGAATTGTCCTTGTGCAAGAACCGATGAGAAGGTTGATGATTTTCCATACCATAAAGTTCCCATGTTTTACAAGCAGAGAGGTAACATTATTCAACATTGCAAACCTGATCCTCAGGGTCATGTCAAAGCTCAATTGGTGTGGAGGCAAAAATTGAGAGCTGTCTTGGAGCACTGGAGTATTAGAGGAGTAGAAATTCCAAATCACAAATCACAAATACCAAACAAATCACAATGACCAAAATTCCAAATTCCAAACCAATTTTATGATTTGGTCATTGAGTATTGGAATTTGAGATTTGTTTGTAATTTGGTGCTTGGAGTTTGGGATTTCCTAGACTCCACCACTCCATTAGACGAGCAGACTTCTGCATGAAGGAAAGACTATTGCCCCCCCCTCAACACGCCCTGACCTTTGATCGGGGAGCTTTACGCGGGTGGAAGAAAAAAGAGGGGAGTTACTCTTCTCTCAAGGCGGTGGTGAGTTCTCGCACCATTTCCTTGCCGTCGCCATAGAGCATAAGGGCGTTGGGAGCGGCAAATAGTGGATTGGGGATGCCGGCAAATCCGGGACTCAGACTTCTCTTAATGATCATCACTGTTTGGGCCTTGTCCACATCGAGGATGGGCATGCCATAAATAGGACTGGTTGTGTCCTCACGCGCTGATGGGTTGACCACGTCATTAGCACCAATGACCAGGGCAATATCAGCCTCGGGGAAACTATCGTTAATGTCTTCCAAAGCAAAAAGCTGGTCATAAGGCACGTCAGCTTCAGCTAACAGTACGTTCATGTGTCCGGGCATGCGGCCGGCCACAGGATGGATGGCATATTTGACCTCGGCGCCACGCTCGAGCAGGAGATTAGCCAGATCGCGCACCGAATGTTGCGCTTGGGCTACAGCCATGCCATACCCCGGTACTATTATGACCAGCCGTGCCGTTTCAAAGATCATGGCCGCCTCTTCAGCGCTGGCGCTTTTGACTTTGCCCCCGTACACTTCGTCAGCAGAGGCTGTATCTGCAGTGGGGCCGAGGGTGCCGAATAACACGTGAGCCAGCGACCTGTTCATGGCCTTGCACATAATGCTGGTCAGGATCAATCCCGAGGCACCAACTAAAGAACCGGCGATGATGAGCACGTTATTGCCGAGCACAAATCCAGTGGCGCAAGCTGCCAGACCAGAATAAGAATTGAGCAAAGCGATGACCACCGGCATGTCTGCGCCACCGATTGGAACAGTGAGCATCACCCCGAGAACTGAAGCCACAGCGACGAGCAAATAATAAGCCCAAAAGCCAGTTGGGTTTATTACCACCGATGCTCCCAAAGCCAAGGCTGCCAGGAACAAGGCGGCGTTGATTGTCTTTTGTAGAGCATCGCTTTTGGGCTGCCAGTGAAGCACTCCTTGAAGCTTAGCCCAGGCGATCATGCTGCCGGTGAAAGTGGCGGCACCGATGATACCACTTGCTGCAGTGGCCACATAAAGCTGGGTTGGTGGTACATTGGTAAGATCACCCGGGGCAAGCAAAGCAGTGGCGGCCACCAGGGCAGAAGCGCCGCCGCCAAAGCCATTGAAAGCCGCTACCATTTGGGGCATAGCGGTCATCTCTACGGTGAGGGCCAGGTAAGTGCCTATGGCTCCGCCTACGATTAATCCGATAATGATGAGTTGGAAGGTGACGATGTGCTGGTCCAGCAGGGTGGCCACCACCGCAAGCAGCATGCCGAAGGCCCCAATCATGTTACCGCGAGGTGCGGTACGTGGTGAGGCCAGACCCTTGAGACCCAGTATGAAACAAACCGAGGCGATTAGATAAACTATGTTGATCAGGCTCATTCCCATTATTTCTTCTTCTTGAACATCAGGAGCATCCGATTCGTAACCAGAAAGCCGCCCACCACGTTTATGGTAGCCATGATCACCGCTATACAGCCGAGAACAGCGGCGATGGTTGATTCCTTGGAGCCCGCTGCCACAATCGCTCCAACCACGGTGATACCACTGATGGCATTGGCTCCTGACATGAGAGGAGTATGTAAGGTGGGAGGTACTTTGGTGATTACCTCGAACCCTACAAAAATGGCCAGGACGAAGACAGTAATGTAAATAATGAAAGCTTCCATGATGTCATCTTTCTATTTCAAAGCATCCAAGACGGCTTGGTTAACCAACTCGCCTGCATGGGCGACTAGAGCCCCTTTGGTGATTTCATCCTCCAGATCCAGTTCCAGCTTTCCCTCCTTGACCATATGGAGCAGAAAGGTGGAGATGTTCTTGGAATACATCTGACTGGCATGAACCGGAACTTCTGCTGGAATATTCAATGGACCGATTACTATCACCCCTTTATGGACAATTTTTTCTCCGGGTTTGGTCACGGCACAATTACCGCCTTTTTCTGCTGCGATATCCACAACAACCGACCCTGGTCGCATGCCGGCCACCACCTCTTCTGAAATCAGCACAGGAGATTTTTTCCCGGGGACTGCGGCCGTGGTGATGACCACATCGGAGTTCTTGATGCGCTC
>JASFGC010000221.1:0-6284 GCA_050123975.1 Syntrophobacterales bacterium
AACGCAGTTGACCGTAAATCATAAGTAAATAAAATCCCCCCAACCCCCCTTTACAAAAGGGGGGCTTTCCATCGGATCCCTTAGAGGAAAACGACTATCTTCACCTTTTCTAAAGGGGGACCGAGGGGGATTTTGCTGCGAGGTCGTCTTTCCCAAGGCCACCGCAGTATACTCAGTGTACAAGCAAAGCTAAACTATACCACCAGCTAAGCAGGTGGTTTTTGTAAATACTCAGCGTATTTATTGAAAGCCAACGTTTTCAGGTACTACCCTGATTTCGTTGGCTATTTTCTTGCTCTTAGAAGTTTAAAACGGATTTATTCTCTACCAATATATGGGAAATCACCCCATAAGATTCGATTCTTTCCAGAAACACCCCTTCATGTCAATTTTGTTGCCACTCAACTGTCAACTATGTTATCGCCATCTAACTTACCAAAATCACAAATACTTATTAAACAACAAAAGAAAATGTCAACTCTGTTGACAGTTTGTGGCTTTTGGCAGACTGTTCCTGCGCGCAGGTCGCCTCTCCCAATAACCCAAAATTCTGTGTGATCTTCATTACTTAAAAAATCATTGAAATATCTTCCCATTATCGCCATGTTGGCATGTCGCTTGCCTTAAAAAAGGCTCAGCGTTCAAGGGGCATCTCGTCAGGCCTCAGAAAAGGGGGGAAAGACAATGAAGAGATGCATGGTAACAATCACCACTCTCCAGGAAGACGATACCGGACAAACGCTCATACTAGACATCTCGAAGCGCGGAGTCTCAGTTAACTGCCCAAAATGCTCAGATATCGAAATCGATTCCTATCGCGGCGATTCACAATTTGAGCTTTTCTGCAAAGTACCTGAGACCAATGAGGAAGTTCACGTTCACTTTAAGGATCCCAGCATGAAATGGGTTCTTGACGAAGTTGAAGGTCGCGCGGCTTAAGGGATTGTAATAAATCCCCTTTGATCCGAGCCTCTATAGTGTGCTAAGTTTGACCGAGACAATTCCAGCTCCCTCAGGACTTTGTTGCTTCCCAGCGCTTAGTAGATCTGAATATCTCGCTCATTCGCTTTCCAGCTCTCATTCTTTCGTTGAGTCAAATCCTACTGCCAGGTTCTTGACGAGAAGATTATGAATAGGTGGCTTTTGTACGTATTGATTTCACTGGTGATCGCGGCTCCGTGGAAATTTACCTACGCCGTCGAAGCATCAAATAGTACACATTCTTCAATGCTCTCGTTTGAGGTCAATTACGTTTATCGGACGGCCGGGGTGGGAGAGCTAAAAACGATTCAGAATGGAGATACACTCACATCCGGTGATCACTACAAAATTGTCTTTACTCCTGACAAGGACTGCTTCGTTTACATTTTCCAAGTTGATAGCTCTGGGCAGGCTTTCCAGCTCTTCCCGATGAAAAGTTTCAGGGGAGTTCCAGTAAACCAATTCAACCCAGTGAAGCAAGCCAAGAAATATGTTCTTCCCAGTCCGGACAAGGCCTTTGTGCTCGATCAAAAGTCCGGAATTGAGAGGATTTACTTCGTTGCCTCAATTGAACGAAACAGGGAACTCGACAGTTTGTATAAGGACTTAAAACAGCCAGCCAGGGGCAAAAAGTCAAGTCAGTCAGAGAATCCTCGTAGTAAGCTAAACAAATACTTCAGAAGAAGAGGGATCAAGGTAGTCCCTTCAGAACAACACATGGAAGTCCCTTGGAGAGAAACTGGAGACATTTTTTCAGTCATGAGCCAGAGGCTCGAGAATCTGAGCAAAGAGAGAATTCATGTTCTGGAATTTGTTCACCAATGAGCAAGGAATGGACGAGTATGGTCCGCGCGTTTATTAGGCGTCCGAGAGTATTGCTGATCCCTCTTCTGGTCCTCGCATGCCTAAATTCCTGCTCGAAACAAGCCATAATACCCCCCCCTGCAACAGATACCATCAAATACTACCAGCGTATCGTCGTCCGCGCCAAGAGTCGGCCGTGGACCAGAACCAGTATCCATGTAAGCCCCGGCGAACCTGTTCTTATCTTGGCTTCGGGTAAGGTGACAATAGCGCCAGGGCGTGGGGAGAACTTAAGACCAGATCAAATACTCTACATGAAAATCGGCAAGCATGGATACCCCAGGCGAGCTATCGAATCCGACAATGTGGAGCTTTTGCGTACCACCCAGGCGGGACAACTAATGTTTTGCGTCAAAAATTGGTCTGCTCTCACTCCCAAGGGCAAGCCATTATGGCACGACAAGAGATCCGGGCTAAAAAGCACGGATTTCAATGAACTGGGGAAATACTGGTACGCTGATAATTCAGGTAGCTTCACTGTGGATGTTTTCGTTTTCTCCACTGCTGACGAAGATCGAATCGCCCCCGCCTTGGATGCCGTGATCCAGTCCAACCCTGCCGATCGCAATCTAGCGACCCATTTAAGCAAGATCTCGGAGTCTATGCGCCTATTTGCCTCTGCCTCTGAGAGTCTTGACAGCAAGGATTCGGCCTCTAAGCATGTCGACCAAAGAGAAAGTAACCCGGACAGGCAGAAAATGGAGGCGGTTGTTCAGATTGGACACCTGGATGAAGTTTATTCCGGAGCCATTTCATCCGATGGCCGTTATCTTTTGTCAGGCAGTCTCGACACCACTATGAAGCTTTGGGAGATTTCCACTGGACGGGAAATAAGAACCTTTAAAGGACATCCCGAGTCTGTGAATGCCGTCGCCTTTTCACCAGATGGCCAACTCGCCTTATCTGGGAGTGGGAGGGCTGTGAGGCTGTGGGACATTGTCACCGGCCGGTGCATCAGAACCTTCGCTGGACATCCAGATACTGTGAAGTCTGCCTCGTTTTCACCCGATGGCCGTTTAGTCTTGGTAGGCTGCGGCCGAACTGTAAAACTCTGGGATGTCTCTACGGGGCAAGATCTCAAAACTTATACACGTAGAAAGTACAGAAGAGCGGAAATGTACAGCCCCGTTGCGTTCTCGTCAAACGGGCGGCATATTGCTTCTTCTGGGGGTTGGGATTTTACCATCAGGCTTCGAAACGTTTTCAGTCGCTTTGGACAGGGAACTCTTCACGGTCACTCGGGTTTAGTCACTTCCGTTGCTTTTTCACCTGATGGTCGTCTCCTTTTATCTGGAAGTATGGACAGGACAGTGCGGCTGTGGGACATATCCACGGGAGAGGAAATAAAAACCTTCAAAGGCCACACAGGTCCTGTCAAATGTGTTGCTTTTTCGCCTAACGGCCAATTCGCCGTGTCAGGGGGTGAGGATGGCACCCTAAGGCTCTGGGACATTTCATTAACTGACGAGAGGGAGAAGATCAGAGGGCATCGCAAAGCCATTCGCTTTGTTGCATTTACTCCTGACGGTCATCTTCTGTTGTCGGGAAGTGAAGATAAGACCATAAAGTTATGGGATGTCTTCACAACTCGAGAACTTAGAACTCTAGAAGGGCAAGGAAGTTTTGATCTCGAGATTTCACCAGGTGAATTTTTTAGCTTGTCTAGAAGCGGAGACAAGCTCTTGAAGCAGTGGGAAGTCTCCACAGGCAGAAAAATTAGGACTTTCACAAGGTTCGCCGAAGCTAAGGTGGCTTACTCACGCGATGGTCGGTATGCCTTATCTGGGAGTGAAAATACCGTGAAAGTCTGGGATCTTTTCACTGGCAGGAATCTCTCTACATTCACTGGACATTCCCATAGTATCGATGCGCTCGCCATCTCACCTGACAATCGGTTCGCCCTGTCATCGGAGAGTTGGAACAAATCGATAAAGCTATGGGAAGTCTTTACCGGTCGCGAAGTGAAAACTTTCCACGGACACTTTCAGCCGATTAATTCAGTTACCTTTTCGCCAGACGGTCACTTAGCCCTGTCGGGCAGCTCGGATAACACCATCAAGCTTTGGGAGGTATCTACGGGTCACAACATCAGAACTCTCTCGGGACATTCACACTTCGTTAATTCCGTTGCCTTCTCTGCGGATGGTAGTTTAGCCTTATCGGGCGGTTGGGATAACACTATGAGGCTTTGGGAAGTTGCTAGCGGTAAAGAGATTAGAACTTTTGAGGGCCATTCTGATACGGTCAATTCTGTTGCCTTTTCCGCTGACGGTCGATTCGCCTTATCGGGTGCTTCAGACGATACTCTGAAGCTATGGGACGTTTCCACCGGCAATGAAGTACAAACATTCGTGGGACATGCCGATTCAGTTTATTTCGTCTGCTTTTCACCAGACGGTCGCTTTGCGGTTTCTGAAAGTAGGGACTCAACAACAAGAATTTGGGATACTCGCAGCGGCAAAGAGATAGCCAAACTGATTTGTTCCCCCGACGGAGAGTGGATTATTGTTACCCCCGACGGCTATTATTGCAACAGCCCCGAAGGGACTCATTTGATTCATTGGGTTTTTTCAGGAGAAAACGTGGGCGAAACATTTTCCTTTGAGCAATTCGAGTCCCGTTTTAAAAGGCCGGACATCATCAAGGCTAGACTTTCAGGCAATCTCGAGGCGGGCGTTCCGGCTCCGGACATGACGCAGCCACCGCGCATTGAGATGGCAGATCATCTTGCCATCAAAGAAACTTCCACCAATAACTATAATCTAAAGCTCACAACTTCCGCTTTGGAAGAGGTCAAAGCCGTACGAGTGTTTGTGAATGGTAAACCCACGGTGGAAGTCCCGGTCAATGTAAGAGAAAAAGAACTATCCCTAGACGTCCCACTCTTTTCAGGGGCCAACCGGATCACCGCCGTTGCCCACGATGAAAAGGGTTTTTCCAGCAACCCCAAATACGTGGATGTGGTTTGTAAGCGCGCGGAACTGGCCAAGCCAAACCTCTATATCTTCGCCATTGGCATAAGTGACTATCCCAGGCTTGCCGCCAGATGGCAGTTGGAATTTGCCCACACGGACGCCCAAGCTTTGGTACAAGCCCTCAAAAGCCAGGAGGGCAAACTGTTTGGCGAGGTGCGTTACAATCTTCTCAGCAACGAAAAAGCCACGGTACACACTATCAATGATGTCCTCGACGCCTTGAGTGGTATCGATGAGAATGACCTGGCGGTGATCTTTATGGCAGGTCACGGAGTACGGGCCAAAGATGGTACCTTTTATTTTTTGACCTCAACGGGAAGTTTCGATGAGCCCCAAAGAGGAGGGGTGAGTTGGACGCTTCTCGGCGACTATCTCGAAAGGATCAAAGGGAGGGTAATTCTACTGCTTGATGCCTGCCATTCTGGAAGTGTCGTCACAGAGACAGTTGTACCCAATGATGAGCTGGCACAACAATTCTTCAGTGGCGGACATGGTGGTATCATGGTTTTCTCTGCCTCAAAGGGACGTCAGTACTCACTCGAGAGTCCTGATATTGGAGGCGGGTTTGGCATCTTCACCTATGCCCTCACCCAGAGCCTGGGACCAAGGGCCAGGGAAACGGACACCAACAGCGACGGTTTTGTGGAGTTCATGGAATTGGTTGATTATGTGAGCCAGTATGTTCACCGGGAGACAAAGGGGGAACAGACCCCCTGGCTTTCTCGTAAAGAATTGTTCGGGGATCTGCCGGTAGCCGTGGTCAACTAATGACCACAGGGATTGTGTAGAGAGATATCTCTCATGAGATCAACTGCAAAGGTGATCAAATACCTAAGCCTTCTTATTTTGTTGGCCTCAACCGGTTGTACAGCCTACCAAGCTAGCACTGATTGGCGAACCTCGCAGGCCAAGTCAAAAATGAAGCCTGTGGTTCAAATCGGCCATTCCGCTCCTGTGACCTCTGTCGAATTTTCCCCCTGCGGTCGCTATGTGCTTTCCGGAAGCAAAGATAAGACGGTCAAGTTGTGGGATATTGCTACCGGCAGGGAGATTCGTACATTCAAGGGACATTCGGATGTCGTTTCTTCAGCAAGATTTACTCCAGATGGTCGCTACATAGTATCATCGAGCTGGGATAGAAGTATAAGGTTATGGGACATTGCCACCGGATTGGAAGTCAGGGTCTCCGAAGAACATGGGTACAAAGTACATGCTATGGTGATTTCTCGTAACGGCAAATATGCACTCTCAGGGAGCGAGGATCGATCATTAATTCTGTGGAACCTTCCAAGCTGTCGTGTTGCTAAAAGGTTTGGCGGCTCTGGCCTGGCAAGTGAAATAACTCGTCACACCGCTAGCCACCCTTCAAAATTTCGTGACAGAATTGCACTTAATGTTCAAGCGATTGCTAAGTTACCAGAAAAAAGCTACCGTTGGAAGCCATATGCAAGTGGACATATGGAA
>JASFGC010000222.1:0-6261 GCA_050123975.1 Syntrophobacterales bacterium
ATTCAATTTTCAGGACTTGTAAACTTCCATACTTTGAAGCCCAGATCTCATGACCGCTTTCCTGAGTCTGGGATTGAAAATAAAATGAGACTTACAATTCTTGAAAAATATGTTCCTTCTCAGTGCTCTGGTCTTCTGATAGTAACGATTCTCGAAGCCATGTGGTGTAGAGCGCAGAGCCTCCGCCAATAGAAAGGCACTTCTAAAGGCATAACTGATCCCCTCAGCAGAGCTCGGGCTTATCCAGCCCGCGGCCTCGCCAAGCAGTGCGATTCCCTTTGTACCGGTAGACAGCTGTCGTATCCTCAAGGGCCGCAGAATGTAGGCTCCTTCTCTCCAAACAGTTTTGCCGATTTGAAAACCGTGATCTCTCAGTTTGCTTTTCAGTAATTTGAACTTTTCTGCTGTCTTTTCTTTTGGACGCAGTGCTGCCCCTATAAGCAAGTGGTCTTTTTTTGGAATAGTCCAGCAATAATAATCTGTGATTTCTCGATCAAAGAATGAAGAAAAGTATGGCAAATTACTGTCTGCTTGCACCCATTCTTGTATGGCGAAATACTTTTCTGGGAAAAGATTTTTTGGGAACGACTGCGCCCGCACTCTTGAGGAGGCCCCATCTGCACCTACCAAGATTCTGGTCTTCTCCACATAGGATTTGTTCTCTTGGATAAGCGTCAAACGAAAGAAGTCATTTTCTGAGGTGTATGATTTAAGTTGACAGTTAAGTCTTATATCAACACCCGATGGAACCATGGATAATAACCAGCGGTCAAATTTTGGCCGATTCATGTTGATGTAGTGTCGCTGATAATAGCCTTCCAATTTTTGCTGAATATCAATAGCCCTGACAACGAAAAGCTGGGGCTCTTCTAAAACGGCTTTGGGCAGGCCCAATCCTAATTTAGATAACATCCTTTGTGCATCAGGAGCCAGAAGCCCACCACAGCACTTTCTAGATAATGAGCTTTCAGGTGAATTTATGAGATGTCTCTTGTCAACCAGCAGAACTCTATATTTCTCTCCAATGAGTCTTGCGAGGGTGGCTCCGGCAGGCCCGCCACCTATAATAGCAACATCATACATTGGGTGTCTTCTTACCCTCTCTTGTCAACTAACGGCCTAGCGCTGCTTCCCTTCGACCCATTCGGCAGGCTCAGGGCAGACAAGCTTAGGCTTCGACTGCAGCGAGTGATTGGGTGGCGGTCAGCTCACAGCCGAGCCAGATAACCGGGCCCACCCAGGGCTCTGACTGCCGCCTCGATTTCAGAGGCCCGCTTCTGAACGTACTCAGAAGGACGGAGCGCCGACATGCGTTTAGGACTGGGCAGCACGGCGGCCAGAAGCGCTGCCTCTTGGGAAGTGATTCGGCTCGGGGGCTTGCCAAAGAACAATCGACTCGCTGCATCAACCCCGTAGACGTTTGGGCCAAACTCCACAACGTTGAGATAGACCTCTAGAATTCGGCGCTTCGGCCACGTGAACTCGATCAACACGGTGAAATAGGCTTCGAGAGCTTTACGAAGGAGGCTCCGGTCGGGCCAAAGGTATAGGTTCTTAGCAAGCTGCTGGGAGATCGTGCTGGCTCCGCGTCGGTGTCGGCGATCTTCCTGGAGCGCCTCCGAGAGCGACTGGAAGTCGAATCCATGGTGGTGCGGAAATTTCTGGTCTTCGGCCGCGACGACGGCGATGGCAAGAGCGGGCGAGATCTCATCCAAAGGGACCCACCGCTGGTGGATACGGCCCTTATGATGGAACCGATCCTGAAGGATGAACGCAGTCGTGGGTGGTGCGAGCCAACGCCAAGGAAGGGTCAGCGCGATGCTGACAAGCATTACGATCACAAGCGCCGTTGTGACGTATCTCAGAAACCGACGCCCTCCCACTCTGTTAGACGTTTTACCATCACTCATAATTGTCCTAGGTGTTTGAGTGTCTGCCCACAGACTAACGTTTGAGCTCAGCCGCAAGCAAATCCGATTGCAGCGAGTGGTTAGAACGCGGGGTAACTAGGATGAGTATTGGACCAACTTTAACTTGCCTTTCTTATCAAACCAAAATTTAAAAAATCGCCATCCAACAAAGTTTTCAAGCTCATCGACTTGTTCAGAAGGATATTTGGCTTTTATTAACTTCGCAAGCTGCGCTTTAGTTATTTGGGGCTCTAGTTCAGGTAGGAGGCCAAGCAAGAAGTCTCTTTGTCCGATCAAATATTTTTCGCCCTCATTACAACTCCGCATATCTGTCTCCAACGCTTTGTTCTCAACGAAGAGATATCCGCTTAATACCACGGCACCCAGTAGGAATACTGCAAATGTGATCGATGTTTTCGACAAAGCTTTCCCTCTCCTGTACTCTTGCGTTCAAACGGTGTGCTTCAGGGGCCGCCGACCGTAGGTAGGATACTAGGGCAAAGCAAAGCTGCCCCCAGCGGTCCGCTGTAAGCACGTGTTATAAAACTACTCATATTTATTTACAAAACCCGATTTCTCAGGACTCATTGTTAACCTGGCTTCAGGTAAAGTTGCCTCATACTCTATTAAATAATGATCAATATCATGAGCTGTTCCAGTGATTCTTAATTCTCCATCAATACGGTCAAAAATAATTGGTGCATTGCCAGCCATGACGGTTGACGGATCATCAGGATTAAATGTTTTGCTTGTATAGTAGAAAACCCATCCGTATGGTTTATCGTCTACTGCACAGATTTCGCACTCACCATCCGTTAAAGTTTCGATCCATGTGGATACTATTCTTATTGCTTTTTCGAATGCAATCATATCTCAATCAGTTTCAGAACGGCCGAGCTCAGCTGCCGGGCCGAAGTATAATCGCGAGCGCAATCGGGCTTGTCTCGCCATAGTCACGCCTTGGCGTGACGACGGCGGATCCGACTGCAGCGATTGGTTAGACGCGATTTGGAGTTGGTCTACTGCGCTTGTGCACAATAATTTCAACACCACTGATGACAGTCAAAACGATCGCTAAGAGCCAGAGCACCAGTTGCCCACGAAAAGGAATGTCCAACTTCCCACTCAGCAGCCAGACCGTTAAAACAACCCCACCGCAGAGGTTAACTGTGACTGCGCCGCCTAACCCCAGGCCAACTAATCCATCGGGGCGGCGTGAGTACTCAATAATTAAGGCGACCCCAATTCCTAACAGCACCGCTCCGAGAATACTTGGGTAAAAAGAGTGCTCCGCAGTAGGTATTCCAAGTAGATTGACCAATTTCTCGGGGAAGGTTATCAGGAGAAAAGCGAGGGCAACATTTACTGCACTGTCGATCAATAGCACTTTTTGACGTTCCATGTGCCTCTCTTTCTATGATATGAAATGTGCGTCTAACGGCCGAGCTCAGCGGCCGGGCAGATGCGCTGCTTATTGACAACCTTGCGAACTCAGTACATTCAAGTCAGCGGAGCTGTTCGCCCGGTCCGACTGCAGCGAGTGGTTAGCAGGCCATCGACAAAGCCCACTACGTCGGTAATCTCTGCGCTCTGGCCAACAATTGTTCCGGTGTTGATTCAAGGCTCTGGGCAATTTCTGGAGCAGAGATAGTGTCATGCAAGGCGCCACCAATGTCATCTAGCAAATGTCTATAGCCCTCAGGAAGGTTGCCCCACCTCACATCCCAGTGGTCATTGATGCAAAAGAAAAGGTCGACAGCTCCGCAGTTTTCGTCGGTCCTGTGTTCGGGCTGGGAGAGGAAAGACAGCAAATCGAGAAGAGCACGCTTAATAACTTTCAAATCAGGTGATGACCAATGGATACTGCCGTACACATCCTTGAGTAAGGACCTCAATTCTTGGGATACACCGGTCCCTGAACAGAATCGGTTGTAACCTTCTTCAAACCTTGACATAGTCTTTCACTGGCCTGCTAACAATAATTAGACGGAAAATATTCTGCCTAGTCCCATATACGACTACTTTTGCAGAAATGTTTCTGTATATCCATAGTATTTCGGTGTTATGCAGAAAGATTTCTGTATATCGGCCGAGTTCATCGATCCATCGATCCATTCGGCAGGACCTGTCGACGAGCTCAAGTCGAGTCGCTCAGGATCCGAGTACAATGAATCGTTAGGGTTCATCCGTTTTAAAACCTATTCGTCGACTTTTGGGAGGTAGCTCTGGATTTAAGAACTGCCTAATGGCCTGAACCAATGAGAGAATTTGATCATCGTGGTCCGCTAACCTTCGTTCAAGTTGAGCGATTTTTCTGGCGAGCTCTGAACTTGAACTCCAACTACTGGTCCCGGCCGTGATAAAAAAGAATCTTAACAGACTCAGGTTCGCCAAATTTTTGGTATCCGGATGCACCTCCGGAAACTGAGGGCAGAAGATAGCCACCCCAAACTATTGATAACAGTATGATCTCGCTCTACAAACACCAATAACCTCACCGTCCATTTAGATGCAAGATTCAGCCCAGATTTAAGCATGGTCAGGCTCTAAAACTCTTGCCACGAGCCGGAATCTTCGGGTATATTGGCTATCAATCGGAATTTCCCCCGGTGTTCTTATGTGCGCCGCGGGGGATTGTGATTTGAAAACGGGAAGGGCACCAGGTTGAAGGGGTACAGCAAAGGCGCACCAACCCTCCTTTTTGTAAATACTACATTGCCATCTTCACAAAACTCAAGCTTAAATGGGGAAAAAGCCCGCAAGACTGCTGGAGCGTGTTCGCCACGCCATTCGGATAAAGCATTATTCCATCCGAACAGAGCAGGCCTACGTCTCGTGGGTCAAGCGCTACATCCTCTTTCACAATAAACGCCACCCCGCAAAGATGGGAAAGGCAGAAATCGAAGCCTTTCTCACCCACCTGGCTATAGACCTCAAGGTTTCCGCCTCCACGCAGAACCAGGCCTTTAATGCCTTGCTTTTTCTTTACCGACAAGTGCTTGGAAAAGAACTGGCTGAAAACATCAACGCCAAGCGCGCCAAACGGCCCCGGCGACTTCCAACCGTGATGAGCAAGGATGAAGTTAAACGGATTCTCAGAGCAATGTCAGGCACACACCAACTGATGGCCAAACTTTTTTATGGAAGCGGGCTCAGATTAATGGAGTGTGTGAGGCTAAGGGTCAAAGACATTGATTTTGAGATAAACCAAATTGTTGTTCGCGATGCCAAGGGCATGAAAGACAGGGTTACGCTTCTTCCGGAAACCGTAAAACAGCCGGTCAAAGACCATTTGGCCTTCGTCAAAACAGTACACGAAAAAGACATGTCCCAGGGGCACGGTGGTGTTTTCATGCCGGGAGCACTGGCGAGGAAGTACCCAAATGCCAGCCGACAGTGGGGGTGGCAATATGTATTTCCGGCCGACAGGCTGTCGCCTGACCCACGTACCGACGCACTTAGGAGACATCACATACATGAGACTAGCGTGCAGAAAGCAGTCAAGAGAGCGGCGAAGCTTGCAGGCATAGGAAAGCCCGTATCATGCCATACCTTTCGGCACAGCTTCGCAACTCATCTGTTGGAAGACGGCTACGACATCCGCACTGTGCAAGAGCTCCTGGGACACAAAGACGTGAGAACCACAATGATCTATACCCACGTTATCGGGAAGGGTGGGATGGGCGTGAAAAGCCCGTTTGATACGTTGTGATCTATCTCCTACATCCAGACAAGTGCCGCACCGTTTTACTTGACATATACATATAATATATGCATAATTTATTAAACATCGAAAACCTGGTCCTTAGGGCCAGGTCAGAATACAATGGCTTTGCCGAAACAGGTGCAAGCTCTCTTGGAGTACTGGAGTATTGGAGTACTGGAGTGTTGGCAAAACTGAAAGCCCAAATGTAATTTGAATTGGTTCTTTCATTACTCCATTACTCCACCACTCCATCACTCCAGCAGACTGCCGCAAGGAGGAAAGAGCGTGGAAGCCCCCTCAGGGGGCAGTCCAAAGCCGGGTCCTTTGGGTCCGGATTCTTTACTATGAAAATAACGTGGGATCCAGCGAAGGCAAAATCTAACTTTCACAAGCACAAGATCCGATTTGCTGATGCAGAGGCTGTGCTGTTCGATCCCATGGCGCTGACAATCGAAGACGAGACCGCAGAGAGCGAGGAGCGGTTTGTGTCTGTTGGTGCGGACGCTTTAAATCGTGTCGTGGTTGTTGTGTATACCTATCGCGGAAAAGATATTCGATTGATCTCCGCCCGACGAGCCACGCGAAGAGAGAGAAAAGCCTATGAAGAAGGAATATGATTTCAAGAAAGCAAAAAGAGGCGCGGTT
>JASFGC010000223.1:0-6259 GCA_050123975.1 Syntrophobacterales bacterium
GAAGTAGTCCTCAAACTGAAAAAGATTGAGGCTGAAGAATAGCTCGGCCAAGGCAAACGTTTAGGATCAACAAGCAGAGCAGCTCTCCCTATCTGCCGCTCCAACAAGCATATTCCAAACCCCACCAACTGTGAACCCTTGCAAACATACATGGTGCTTGCGTCCGCCGTTGCACCTTTGCTGGAGTATGACCCCGAGGGGACTCTATCTTCCGTTAAAGAACGACCCTTCAAGAAATTGGAAATGTTTTTCGAAGGTTCTCAATTCGGATATTCTCAAACACAGAATCCATTTGCTAAGATACAATGCCAAACTGTCTGGCTTGAAATCTGAGCTTCAAGATGTTAAAGGCAGATTGACTTGACGGAGCATGCATGACAACCCCCGAATTGGATGGCGAAGAAAGAGCAATGGCCGAAGAGATAGCGGCCACGCTTCCTCATTTCGAAAAGTCTAGAGGAAACCTCATTCCCATTCTTCAGTCTATTCAAGAGAAACATGCATACCTGTCCGGGGCTGCCATGGAGATGGTCGCAGAGCACCTGTCCATCTCTCCCAGCGAGGTCTATGGGGTTGCCACTTTTTACAACCAGTTTCGTTTTCATCCGCCCGGCAAGCACCAGATCAAGATTTGCCTGGGTACCGCTTGCCACGTGGCCGGCGGGGACATCATTTTAGAGAATTTTGAACGGAAGTTGGGGATAAAGGACGGTGAAACCACCCCTGACCGTGAGTACAGCATCGAGAGGGTAGCCTGCGTGGGATGCTGTGCCCTGGCTCCCGTTGCGGTCATTGACGAAACCGTCGAAGGCCATATCCAGCCAAGTAGAGTCGAGGGCATTTTCGTGCAATTTCAGGTCGAAAAAGAACGCCAGGAAAGGGAAAAAGCGGAAAGGGAAGCCGGTGAGTAGGGTCGAGGTCACAAAACGTTTTGCCCCCATCCAGCGGGAAGCGACACAGCGGACTGAGGAGAAAAAAGCTGCCGGTATTCCCACAATTTCTATCGTCATGTCCACCTGTGGTCTGGCCTCGGGGGCGGCTGAGACCAAACAGGCCTTCGAAGAAGCTCTCACCAATAAGTTTATTGAGGCCAGGATCGTTTCCGTTGGCTGTCTCGGCCATTGTTATGCTGAACCTCTGGTGATTATCGATCATCCCACCTCCGGGTTTCCCCCTATCTGTTATCACCAGGTGAGCGCTGCCAGGGCGCAGGTCCTGGTAGGGTCTTACTTAGAGAAGGGTGATCCTGTTTTCAAATACGTCCTTGGCGCCACCGAGGCAAACGACTTGATCCCCGCGGTGATGGATTTTCCGCGTTTCAATCTGGAACAACGACTGGTGATGGAACAGTGTGGCCGCATCGATCCTAATGACATCTATCAATACGTGGCCGAGAAAGGATATGAAGGGCTGGTTAAGGCTCTGGGTTCTGATCCTGAGGAAGTGATTATTGAGGTTGAAACCTCAGGACTGAGGGGCAGAGGTGGTGCTGGCTTTCCCGCCGGTCGTAAGTGGAGACTGGCAAGAGATAGTGGCGCGGATGAAAAAATTGTCATCTGCAACGCAGACGAAGGCGACCCCGGCGCCTACATGGATCGCACCATTCTCGAAAGTAACCCTCACCAGCTGCTGGAAGGTCTGGCGATCTGTGCTTACGCCGTAGGGGCAAACCAGGCCCATGTTTACGTCAGGGCGGAATATCCTCTTGCCGTAAAGACAATTCAGCAAGCTATCAAGAGCGCTGAAAACCTTTCTCTTCTTGGATCCTTTATCTTGGGCACATCGTTCAATCTTGAAGTCATCGTCTTCCAGGGCTCCGGGGCCTTTGTTTGCGGCGAGGAAACCGCACTTATCCACTCCATTGAAGGGAAGCGTGGCATGCCTCAGCACCGTCCGCCCTATCCGGTGGAGAGAGGTCTTTGGGGACGACCCACCGTAGTAAACAATGTCAAGACCCTCTCTTGCGTGCCCTCCATTATTACCAGGGGAGCAGAATGGTTTCGCAGCATTGGTACCGAAAAAAGTCCCGGCACCGCCATTTTCTCCGTGGTCGGTAATGTCAATCACCCAGGGCTGGTTGAAATTGCCATGGGAACAAGCCTCCGGACGCTCATCTTTGATGTCTGCGGCGGCATCCCGAAAAAAAAGGATTTCAAGGCAGTACAGATCGGCGGACCCTCAGGAGGGTGTTTGCCAGAAAGCTTTCTTGATACCCCCATCGATTTCGATTCACTCACCGAGGCAGGAGCGATGATGGGCTCCGGTGGCATGGTGGTGATGGACGAAAACAGCTGCATGGTTGATGTCTCCCGCTATTTTCTCGACTTCACCCAAAAGGAATCATGCGGCAAATGTACGTTTTGCAGGATAGGGACCCGTCATCTTCTCGATATATTGGACCGTATAACCAAAGGTGAAGGGAGAGAGAAAGACTTGGAGCTGCTGCAAACGCTGAGCGAGGATATCAAAGGTGGGTCGCTTTGCGGCCTGGGGAAAACTGCACCCAATCCGGTGCTTACTTCGCTGAAGTATTTCCTGGAAGAATACGAGGCCCACGTAAAGGAAAAGCGGTGTCCGGCCCTGAAGTGTCGGACCCTCACCGCCTTTTACATCGATCTGGAAAAGTGCGCCCGGGGCTGTGATGTCTGTGTTGGCTGCTGTCCGGTGGAGGCCATTTTCACAACCACGGGAAGGAAAAAGGCGATCGACCAAGAATTATGTGTCAAATGCGGGGAATGTATGGTGGTCTGTCCTCCGGAATACGATGCGGTGGAAAAAGTTTCGCCGCCTGAACTGGCCCCCATTATCGAGCGACCTCCTGAGAAGAAGTCGGCAAGCAAATGAGCAAAGACCACCGCCATCACCACTGAACGAGTGGAGCGAATCACCTGAAAGCAACAGCAACGATGGTCAATCTGATAGTCGACAACAAAGAAATCACGGTGGAAGAGAGAAAATCCGTTCTCCAGACGTGTCTCGAGAACGGGATTTTCATCCCCAATATGTGTTTTATCAAGACGAGGGAACATCCCCACGCCTCGTGCAGGTTGTGCTTTGTGGAGATCGACGGTTTTGACCGGCCGGTGACCTCGTGTACGGAAAAAGTTCGCGAGGGTTTGGTGGTAAGAACAGCCACCCCTGAGGTGAGACGCCTTCAGCGCATGGCCTTCAAACTCCTCATGTCTGCGCACCATTGCCAACCGAAGGTCTGTCCAGTCAAAGATGGCTGTCAGCTGATCCGTACTGCCAAGCATCTCGAAGTCGGTTTGAATCCGCGGCCCCTGGAGCGCTTAGAGCGGGATGTGGCAGAGGAAGTCGACCTCGTTTTCTTCACCTATTATCCTTTCCGCTGTGTGCTGTGCGGCAAGTGCGTCTACGTTTGTCGGCAAAGAAATGACCACAATCCTCTGACTTTTGCCAAACGGGGTTTTGACACGGTGATCGGTTTTTTTGCCAGTGGAGATCCGGCCGATGTCTCCTGTCACCATTGCGCTGCCTGCGCCAACGTTTGCCCCACCGGTGCCCTCGTGCTCAAACCAGAGTACACTAAAACAGCCACAACCAACCGTTAATCATCACCACAACCACTAATTATTACTAGAAAAGCGTCTGATACATTCCCATCCGCTGCGTTACTCGTTCTAGGTAGTCGCTGGTCTCTCGAGGTGTCCGCTGTCGGAGCACTTGGTAAAGCTGCCCTGGAGCCATATTCTTGGTGGGATAGCGACGGATGATCTTTCGTTGAATGGAGGTAGGACCCCAGTTATAACCACACACCGACAAATAGAGATTTTTCACCGGGTTGGTTTCTGCGACAAAATGCTTATAAATCAGTAAATTGAGATAGGCAGCTCCCAATTCGATGTTATTTGCGGGTTGATAGAGATAGTTGGCGGGAAGAACGCGATCCTGTCCATAGACGTACTGATAGGCCTCCCTGCCCCCATAGATGGGAACCAATTGCATGAGTCCATAGGCCGGAACGTGGGAGCGGGCCATGGGATCAAAATAGGACTCCGTGTGAATTACCGCCATGACCAGCTCAGGACGCAAACGAAATCTTTGTGCCTGCCGTTTCACTTCCGGGATGTAGGGTCGCGCCCGTACCATGGTATGGTTGGGGATCATCTTGATGGGAACTGAAAGCTTGTAGCGCGACACACCGTCCTTGCCCACAATGGGCTGCGGTTCTCGTTGCAGCCGGGGGAAGACTTCACGATTGAGATATCGGTCCAGTGTCTGTTTTGTAACCACCTTCCCTCGGTTATCCGCTATTTGCCCCGCCAGAATATTACGCCCTGACGGATTGTCGGTGGAGAGGACTTTTGCCAGTTGCCTCCTCATTCGCTCTTTGCTCAACTCGGATATTCGGCTTTCGCTGGTTTTGACCATGGTAGCCAGCACCATATCCCCTTTTTCGAAGTTCACATAAGAACGAGTGGAATACTGGTCACTGTAGTCAACCCACTCCTTTTTCGTGGTGGTAAGGCTATCCAGCCAAATGCGGTTGATCTCAGCCACCATCCGCTCCCAGGCTCTCTGCTGTTCCCGGAGCATTTGATTCCACTCCTGCTCGGTCTCAATGAACAGGTCTTCCCCTTCCTTGGTGAGTTTCTCCCATTGCTGCTGTTGGAGTTTCTGTTCATCGGTGTATGTGTCTTTTTGACCGAGGGCCACAGTGACCGTAAAGAGCAAAACGGTAGCTAGGCTTGTTACCATTACCTTTCGCATAAAGCACCTCCAGTAGGAGAAGGAGACCTTTTACGCACCGTAACGATACCGAGTTTTGCGCATTATCTCCTTTCAGTCCCATGGAGTCAACCTGCCCGGACATTTCATGAGAATGCTTGAGCGACCACATTCCACGCAGCTGGTCGCAGCGAAGCGGAGGTCTCGCAAGCGGATTCCCAGTTTCGCGGTCGCAGCATCTTATTCATGAAATGTCCGAGCTAGCCAAGCCGATATATTCGTAGTTCCCATGCGCTCACTAATTCGTTATAATCCCATTTTATAATCTTCTCAGCGGTTGCTCCCAGGTTCATTTCAAACTGCCGCTATCGCTAGGTGACGAGGTTTTACTCATGCCGCAGATCGGTCCCGGAACGTATGTGACCATGGAATTTGATGCCTTTCTGGAATCAGGTACCAGAGTACTAGGAACGAATAAGAAGGACCCTTTGGTCTTCCGCTTTGGTTCAGGTGAGGTCTTGCAAAAAATAGAACAAGAAATTGTAGGTCTTCATCCTGGGGCCGAACGCGAATTTGTGGTTGAACCTGAAGAAGCCTTCGGGGAGTTCGATGATTCCAGGGTTCTCCGGGTGCCACTGGAAGAATTTCCCAAAGGAAAGAAGCTCAAGAAAGGAACGCTTCTTAAGGTAGAAATAACACAGGGCCAAAAGGGTCTCTGTTTCGTGGGCGATATCCAGAAAGATCATTTTGTGCTCGATTTCAACCACCCCCTAGCCGGGAGAATCCTGAAGTATCGGGTAAGAATTCTGGACGTTCACCAGATCACCTAGCCTCGCCTTTCCCCTCTTTAACTAATTCGAAATAATGAAAAAAGCCCTAATAGCAGCCATTGTAGTCATAATTATTATCTTCGGTTGGGAGTTTTGCTGGTGGGGCGTGGGAATAAAACCTCTCATGCCCTGGCGTTTGAAGGGTTCTCTGCAAAAAAGTCCTGAGGAGTTCACTTTGGTTGATGTGAGGACACCTTTAGAGTATGAACTTTTTCATATACCTGGCAGCAAGAATCAGCCGAACCTTCTGCTCCACCCCAGACTTTTCAAAGCACAGGACCTGAGAAAGCCGCTGGTGATCATATGCCTGACGGGTCACCGTTCCTCTGTAGTTGCCTATGGTCTGAAGAAGCGAGGATTTACAAAAGTGCATAATCTTACTTTTGGTATGCTCGGTTGGCTGTTGAGCGGAGGCAAGACCGTTAAAGAAAAAGAGGGATAAAGAATCGGCGCCCATAAATACTTGTCTTGGGCAGCCTCCGAAGGATGCTACTGACGCCTTTCCTTGTGCAGAAGTCTACTGGCGTAATCGAGTGGCAGAGCTTATAAATTCCCAAACTCCAAGCACCAAATTACAAACAAATCTCAAATTCCAATATTCAATGACCAAAACAGTAAAGAATCCGGACCCAAAGGACCCGCCTTCGCCATGGCTACGGCGCGGCAGGCCCGGCTTTGAACTGCCCCCTGAGGGGGCTTCCATACTCTTTCCCCCTTGCGCCAGTCCGCTGGAGTGATGG
>JASFGC010000224.1:0-6248 GCA_050123975.1 Syntrophobacterales bacterium
GGAGTAATGCAAGAACCAATTCAAATTAAATTCGGGCTTTTGTTTTTGCCAACACTCCAGTACTCCAATACTCCAAAAGTGTTCGCACTTGTACCGGCAGAGCCATTGCATTCTGACCTGGCCCTAAAAACCAGGTTTTCAGTGTTTTCAAGCTGAGGCAAAACCATCTTTCTTTTTCTGCTCTTTGGCGCTATAGAGCATTTCATCTGCCTTTCTCAGGAGTGATTGCGGATTATTCACCCCAGCATCCCCAACGGAGGAGAGCCCAAAACTAATGGAAACGGGTATGTGTTCGTTTTCTACATCCATGGGGTTCTTATGAAAATAGTCCTGCAGACGTTGAATAAGCAGGAGACTCTCTTTCGTGCTTATACCCGGAAGGATGATGACAAACTCATCCCCCGCATATCTGGAAACCACATCACTATTCCGGGTCAAGTCCTCTAAAACACCAGCTACATATCGCAGTAAATCGTCACCCCGGTCGTGACCATATCTATCGTTCACAGCCTTGAAATCATCCAAATCAAGAAAAGCCACGGTCAAATTTGTTTTGTATCGCACGGCCCGCTTGTATTCCCGCTGCAACACCTTTTCTATCACCCTGCGATTGAGCAAACCTGTTAGGGGATCTCTCCAGGCAAACCATTTCAGTTTTTCATGCGCGGTAACATTGGACAAACAAATCGAAACCTTGACAGCCAGCCGTTCGAGCAGCCTGGTGTCCATTCCCGGTCGGTACCGCAGTCTGGAAAGGTCTGCTTGGTTCAGACTGCCAATTATCTCACCATCAAGGGTTAGGGGCGCAATGGCGAGAGAACGAATAAAGTACATTTGCCCTTGAGGAAGCAGTTGATGATAGGGATTAAGATCACCGCTGATCAGTATCGGTTGGGTCTGGTTGGCAATAAGGTTGAGAAAGGCATCTTTGTCTATGACGTTCAAGCGTTCTTTGAGAGCTTTCGAGGACTCCAGCGTTTTAATCAGGTCAGAGACTTCGCTTTGGTCAATCATCGAAATCCAGACATAGGGTACTCCGAATTTCTCTCTGATTTCGGTAAGGAGCTTCTCAAAAAGGTCCCTGAAATTGAGGATGGACAAGATACTGATCTCAATTTCATAAAACTTCTGGGCGATTTCCTCATTTATCCTGAGAGTTTCGAGTAGATCTTCCATACTAGTCGCACCAGTTAGCCATTAACTATTACCCATTGCACATTTATCATTTACCGCTTACTGCTTATTCTTCTAACAAAGTTCCTGGCACTATGGCCTCGTCGCCGTACTTGTTTGAAATAGTGTCCAGAGCCCTATTCAGTCTCTTCCTTTTTCCCGCTTCTATTGTCTGCTCAAAAAGAGCGAGTTGCCTTTCTTTATCAGCAAGATCTAGCTGAGACAGTGATATACCAAAAAGCCTGACTGGTCTCTTGCCGACTTCTGTCTTACTCAAAAGGGCGCAGCAACTCTGAAATATCTTCCGGCCGTCATCGGTGGGTTTTTTAAGAGTAATTGAGCGCGTAATTTGGACAAAATCATGGTATTTCACCTTGAGAGTAACATTTTTGCCCACAAAACCATGGCCACGAAGCCTTTTTGCTACCCTGGTGGCGAGGGCAAGAAGTACTTTTCTTGCCATTGCCATGTCCAGGATGTCCTCCCTGTAGGTTTCCTCGTGGCCAATGGACTTAACCTGGCGCTCTGTTTTCACCTCCCTCTCATCTACGCCCTTGGCAAGGAGAGAGAGGTGCACTCCATGTTTTCCCAACTTCCTATCCAGAAGCTCCGGAGAAACTCTTTCCAGGTCACCGATGGTCTCCACCCCGAGGTGAGCGAGAGTCTGGCGAGTTTTCTCACCCACTCCCCATAACTTCTCTATGGGCAACGGTTCCAAGAATTCCTTCACTGTTCCTTCCGGCACGATGGTCAGTCCGTCTGGTTTCTGAATGTCTGAGGCGATCTTTGCTATGAATTTGGTGGGGGCAACACCCGCAGAGACTGTGAGTCCCGTCTCGGCAACCACTTGCTGTTTGATTTCTTTGGCTATCTCCTCAGGTGGACCGAAAAGGCGTGTAGAACCAGTTACATCCACAAAGGCTTCATCGAGGGACAAAGGTTCAACCAGCGGGCTAAAACGCTGAAAGATTTCGAAAATCTGCAGTGAAATCTCTTTATATCTCCACATTCTCACCGGCCGGAAAATCCCCTGGGGACACAACCTCATGGCTGTGGCAACCGGCTGCGCTGAATGGATGCCAAAGGTGCGGGCCTCATAGGAGGCCGAAGAGACCACGCCTCTCTCCTTACTACCGCCAACGATGACCGGTTTTCCTTGCAGGTCAGGGTTGTCCATTACCTCAACAGCGGCATAAAAGGCATCCATATCCAGGTGAATGATTGCTTTAGTCCAAGTTTTGGTTTGCATGGTCTTGCCTAGTGTACCAAGATCTCTATTAACTCGAAGGTTCCGTCAAGAAGTTGAACGGTTGAATCCATCCTTGTGGTTTAGTCAGTTTAGCCGGTTAGGCCAGTTCAGCCAATTTGACCGACTTAACCGGCGTAACAGGCATAACCGACTTAACCGGCTCAACCGGCATAACCGACATAACTGGCATAACCGACATTACTGGCTTAACCTATAATCCCCTCATCCATTCAGGCTTCAGATCAACTTCGCCTCGCAGCGCCGCGTCAATGAGCTCAAGGATTTTTTCTCTGTCTTTGGGCATTCTTGCTTTTATGGGCAGATAATTAGAGGCGTGATTGGCCATAAAGAGTCCACTCTTTAAATGAGTATGTTGAAACATTTCTCGCAATTCCAAGAGCAGTTCACGGGTGTCAGGGAGTTCGAACCTGCCTGTTCTATAATCTTGATCCAGGGGAGTATTTGGCAGAAGCATCACCGTGAGGGCCCCTACGTAATGCGGATCCATAGCGGTAAGAAGTTCTCCCGTCGCTTTGGCGTGCCTGAGTGAGTCCGAGCGTCCGGCGATTCCCAGCAGCACTGTTACCGAAAGCTTTATGCCAGCTTTCTTTATCCGTCTCCCTTGCTTAATGAGGTTTTCTGCACTCGTGCCCTTGCAAACTTTGTTGAGGGTTTCATCATCACCGCTCTCCACTCCCAGATAAAGAATACCAAGTCCTTTTTCCTGCAGTTGGGCCAACTGCTCGTCACTTTTCATCTTGATGCTCTTGGCATTACCGTAGGCCCCCACCCTTCTCACCCACGGAAGGTGTTCCTGAATTGCGTCTAATATCCACACCAGTTTGGGTTGGGGGATTATCAGGGCATCGCCATCCATGAGGAAGAGTCGATGCTGGTGGCGCATGTATTTGGAGGCAAACAAGATATCTGCCAGGATGGTATCGTCATTCTTGATGCTGAACCTTTTATCTTTGTATGTCCCACAAAAGGTACACTTGTTATGCGAGCACCCAAGCGTCACCTGCAGGAGGATACTCATTGCTTCGCTCGGGGGCCGAATGATAGTTCCTTCGTAGTGCATTCCTTCGGAATCATGCATGTCTTACTCTCATCCTTTGTGAGCTCTAAGCTTTCAGCTGTCAGCGTTCAGCTTTTAGAAGAACGAAAAACAAAATCAGCAACCTCAAGGGATTACTCTTCTTGGCTAATTTTTCTGACAGCTGATAGCTGACCGCTGAAAGCTTACCTGGTATATTAGGTCTTTCGGCCTTTTTTGCAAAGACTTTTCGGAAGAGATTCTTGGCATAGTACTCTCTCTTTCTCAAGCAGAACATAGGCACAGGAACTGAGCAACCTCTCGTGAAAAATTCCATATCTCATCCGATAGTACTAACAAAAAAATCTCGAATTCTCGTACTGATAGCTGCCCTTTTGGCAGTCTTCTTGGGTGCCCTTGATGCTCTCATCATCGGGGCGGCGATGCCTACCATAGTTGCCGACCTAGGAGAGCTCGAACTCTATAGCTGGGTATTTTCAGCCTACATGCTAACCAGAACCATTGCCTTGCCCCTTTTCGGCAAACTTGCCGACCTCTACAGTAGCAAGAAGCTTTTTGTGCTTGCGGTGGCAGCTTTTCTGATTGGCTCTGTGTTCGCCGGCATGGTCAATAGCATGTCACAGCTCGTGTTCCTGCGCGCCCTCCAGGGAATCGGAGCGGGTGGCAACTTTGCTCTCGCCTACATCGTGGTTTCGGAGGTATCTGCTCCGGAAGAGCGCGGTAGAATGATGGGTCTTATCAGCTTTGTCTGGGGAGTTTCAAGTGTTATAGGCCCGTTGCTGGGAGGCCTTATTGTCACTTATTTGACCTGGCCGTGGGTGTTTTACATTAACGTACCCGTAGGCAGTCTGGCAGTTTTCTTTATTGTACGGTATTTCCAGGAATCACGTCCCAAGAAAACAGAGGCAACTGTTGATTACCTCGGCGCTCTCACTCTGACAACCTGCATCCTTTCTTTATTGTTCGCTTTTCTTTTACTCGGGGAAGCTCGCTCCTGGTACTCTCCGGAGCTTCTTGGTCTATTTTCCCTTGCAGTTGTGGCCGGCCTTATCTTTTGGTACGCAGAACGGCGAGCCGCAGAACCAATCCTCCCCTTGCATTTTTTTCGGATTCCTGGGTTTACCCTCCCCAATGGAGCTGCTTTTTTCAGCAGTTTTGCCATTTTCTCACTGCTGGCATTCCTTCCCCTTTTCATTCAAGGCACTCTGGGAAGAACTGCCGCGGAATTGGGTCTTGTCATGGTTCCCCTCAGTTTGGGGTGGTCGGCCGGTGCCCTTATGTGTGGCCTCATCGTGAACAGACTAGGTGAGAAACTCACAGGTGTAGCCGGAGCTATCATCATGTGCATCAGCGTTGCTCTGACCCTGACCTTCAATGCCACCACTGGCCTGCTTTATTTTAGCGCAGTGGTTTGCCCTCTTGGCATTGGCATGGGTTTTGTTTCGGTGGCAACCTTGATAAAAGTGCAGAACAGCTTGCATGAAAGTGACCTGGGAGTTGCCACTTCATCTCAGCAATTTGCCAGAACCCTGGGAGGTACCATAGGCATTGGGATTTCCGGGGCCATGGTCTCTCATTACCTTGACAGGGCCATCGATGGCCTTATGAATTCGCCGCTCGGTGCGGAGATTCCACCAGAACTGGCAACCAAGCTCTCCCACAGTCTGCAGGAATTCTTGCAGCCGGACATGGCAGGGTCACTATCTGCCACAGCCCTCAATGCCATTCGGGAATCCATCGGCAAGGGTGTAGAGGCTGTGTTTTGGACGGCGTTGCTCGTATCCTTCATCAGTATTATTATGTGTACAATGATGCCAGGAAGGAACATCAAATCGTGATACCTACAGAAAAAGAATGCTATTCTCTGATGGACCAGTACCAGATGTTGGACAACATCAGAGAGCACAGTCTTGTGGTTGCAGAGATCGTCAAAGCCATCTCCACGGGACTTGTTCATTCCGGTGTCAAGATTTCGGTGCAGAAAGCAGTGGCAGGTGCTCTGTTACACGACATCGCCAAAACTCAGTGTATCCAGAGCGGCGGTGACCACGCCACTGTTGGCAGAGAGATATGTCTGAAACACCAGTTTGATGAAATCGCGGACATCGTGGGCGAGCACGTCTGGCTAAAAGATTATTCCTTGGATGGTGCATATTCTGAGAAGGAAATTGTCTATTATGCTGATAAGAGAGTCCTGCACACCTCTGTGGTCACCCTGGCAGAGCGGATGCACGACATCATAGATCGGTATGGCAGAAATGATTCTAGACTCGCCGAACGAGTGCGGATGAATTTCACTCTATGCAGAGATGTCGAAAAAAAACTATTTTCCCGACTTGATTTCAGGCCTGAAGACCTGGCCAAGATGATCTTGTAGTGTAAGGAAAGAATCAGCGTCTAAAGGATCCAACTGTTGGTTGTCCCTAAGGGAACGGCTTATGACGCTAAGCGCAGAGCGCAAAGCGAAAAACTGACAATTTTAAAACCCCTTCTGTCTGTACGCTATGCGCTATGCTCTATGCGCTCTGGCCTGACCATCATTCCTCCACCCAACAAATACAGCCGGTGGGACAGAAATTGATGGCCTCCTGAACCTCCAACTCAGGATACTGCTCGCAGTCAATAACTTCTATATAGCCCATGACTTCATTATAGCGGAACACTTCTGGGCAGACCTCTACACAGCCATCGCATTCGACACATTCACTTAAGTTAACCTCAGGAACCTTCGCCATAATTCATCAGCTTTCATATTCGATTATAAGGAGT
>JASFGC010000225.1:0-6231 GCA_050123975.1 Syntrophobacterales bacterium
TAAACGGCAATATGAAAGCCCACGATGTTTTTGGGATGAAGCTTGTAATGGCCTGAAACAGTGCGCTTCTTGCCGTCCACTTGTTGGTAAATCAATGGCTTTTCAAGCAAAATCTTCCCACCAGCAACGCCTAGTATGAGATTGCCGTCGCGGTCCAGGTTTAGGTGGTTCACGTTTTTGAACTTCATACGTATGGATTTGTGATCTGCGCCAGGGCGCACGAGAAAGTCAAATTCCAGTTGGCGCTGGTTGCCATAATAGACGAGATCTATGCCAGCATAGAGCTCTTTGAATTCTACTTTGGCATACGTAGGGATGTCTTGGCGCCACGTGCGGGGGTCGTTTCCGATCAGGTAATTTGTTTTGATAGTGAGTTTTTCCAACCCTCTCGATTTTATAGACGAATTGACGCCCATGAGCTGAATGCTGAAAACGGTTGCTGCCGTTCGTTTTCGGGTCTTGCTGTCTCTCTCTGGGTTGTCTTCCACTCTGAAAGTCTTATTCGACCGCAGTGAAAACACTGCTTCCCCTGGAGTCAGGAACACGTTGTATCCAAGCCCTCGAGACAAGAACTTCACTCGACTGTCAGTCTGGCCCTGGTTCGCCTCGAATCTCAAAGGAAGTCTCCAGTAGCTTTTACTTACTCGAGTTCGCACAACCTCATCTTGTGCACCACTTGAGGTTCTGGCTGCAAAGGAACCCCCCATTGCAGACGCTAGAAAGACCACCTGAAGTACGGTTATAAATAGAATTTTCACTATTGCTCTTCTCACCTTTGACCCCTTGTTTAGCACTTCTTAATTTCTTCTTTCCTTGAGTCGACGCGATCAGAGTGATGCTTTATGCGGAACCGCGCATTCTGTGACAAAGCCTTGGAGCCTTCGAATTCTGAAATATTTTAATAAAAATCGCCTACTTTATTAGATCCAATAGAAGTAACTTGGTCACCCAATGCGCAAATGTCAATAGGGTGTTGTCATTATCATAACACTATATTTTGATGTGGGCTCGAGGCAAAATATCTGCCTGCGGGAACGAGGCGGTGTAAATCGGTATACTGTGCTTGATCTCAACACATAGTGTTCTCATGACGGCAGTTCGTCATTTGGCCTTTTGGCCAACTGTTTTTTGATCATTTGGCCAATTTTGGTGATAAGGCAGAATGTTTTATAGCATTATCATAACCGTAAGGGTCCAAATCTGCAGATTTTTCCCTTTTTCTCCATTTTTGGCACTTCCCCTGCATGACAAAGTTCAAAATTTACTTTTGCTTGAAATGTTGTTGGACGTTCTTGCTTCGGGGAGGTGGATCATGGAAGACGACAGAAGCCCTTGCCTGCAATGCGAGCGTGTGAACAAAAGCAAAAACCAATGCTGTGGTTCGTGTGATGAATTAGACAACTACAAAGATGGGCTGCCCTATTTCTCTCTATGGCGGGAAGATCCTGTCTGCTACGTTATTCCTGGTTTGGAGAGAACTCGAACGTACTCGAGCGCCGAGTAGTCCAAGCCGACTAGTCCAAAAAGAAATGCCCCCACCAAACCGAGCGCGGATGGCTGGTGGGGGCGAGGGGCACCGAGTGGAGTAGACTCCACTCACCGCGTACTTTACCACAGGAGAGGTCGTCTCTGTCAATTGGAAATCACATTCCGTCATTTCGCAATGAAAGAATCCAGTAGTCAGTAGTCAGCAGCTAGTAGTTGAGAGGAACTCAATTCTGCTTTTTTTTCTCCGTTTCCCCGTCTCTCCGCGTCTCCGTGTCATCCTGTCGTGCCTAGTTCTTAGTTCCTAGTTTTTTCACATACTCCTGCGCCAACTCGACTGCCTCTGCCCGCTTTGACAGCCGTATCCGTTCGAAAAGTTCTCGGCATTGATTGAAATTCAGTCGATCCACCAATCTGTTGACTTTAACTTCGTCCTCAGCGTGGGGTGTTTCGGACTTCCCAGGAATAATTTCTTCTTTCTCGATAAGTTTTATGTAAATCAAACTGCGGGCGGCCAACATATTTGCCAATTCCTCTCGAAGTCTCCCATGGAAAGCATAGTGAAGGGTCAGAATATCTCCTGGCCCCATATTCCGCCTCTTTCCCTGCAATTTCTTGATCACAGGGGCGAGGAGATATAGCACTCGAATTCTGTGTCTGTTACCAAGTTCTCGGCGTAAGTAGCGGTATAAAGGGTAATGTATGTAACCGGCCTCCACATACATTGTCTCATTTGATCTATGGAGTGAACTGATTGCTTTCGCCCTCAACTTTTCTCTTAAGGTAAGGCGTTTCGCATCTGCGCGAGCAAAGTCCTTGACCCCTTCCACCACTGCAGTGAAAGGAGCCTTCATGCTCTGGGAATAGTAAGCTATGAGGGCACCAGTGGCACGTTTTTCAGCCTCGTAGACATTCTTAAATTTGGGATCTCGACTGACCTCATCTGCAGTTTTTCCGTCTGCAAATAACTCATGTATTTGCAAGAGTTTCTCCAAATAGGGCTCCGCTTGGATAATGCGTGCACCTGCCTGGTGAAGTTCTCTTAGCAGCGAGCTCATTCGCCGATCAAACTCAGGGAAACCGGAATCGAACTCCATTATGTAATCATTGATGGTGATGCTGCCATCGAGCATGGCCTGCAAGTGGGGAGAGGGAGGTTCTTCAAGCACAATGATCTGATGCCTCTCCATGTGCTCGCGGATGTAGGGGAGTGCCTCAAGGTGGTGGGATGAAAAACCAATGGTGATCATGGCAGCCTACAGCTCACCAAAAGTGGCCAGATGACGGGCCCAAAATCCCTCGTCGGTGAAGCTGTGCTCTTGGGTGCCGTAGCGTTCAACCGCGTAGCTGGCGCACGTTGCCCCCATACGGGCGGCATCAGCAAGTTCCTTCCCCATTATTAAGCCTTTGATGAGGCCGGCCCTGTAGGCGTCTCCAGCTCCTGTGGGATCCAGCACCTGCAATGCCGTAGCCGCAGGGATTTCCACTTCGTCTTGCTGGGTGCGTAGCAGTGAACCTTTGTCGCCAAATGTGGAGATTATGGCTTTGCTCCGTTCGAGCAAATCACTTTTGCCCAGATCAGTCGCCTGCATAATCATTTCTAGTTCATAGTCATTCGAAATGAGTAACTCGGAACCGGTAATCATGTCGGTCAACTGTTGTCCTGACAAGACAGAAATTTGTTGGCCCGGATCAAAGATATAAGGAATTTTGAGCTCCCTGTAACTCCGACTGTAAGTAACCATATCCTCCACATTACCAGCGGCTACTATGGCCAGCGTCTCCTGGGAATTCACACCATCAAATTGCTGAAGTGATGAGTATTTCATTGACCCTGGATTAAATCCAGTGATCTGATTGCCTCCCATGTCGGTAGTGATGTAGGCTCCCGCGGTTAATTCATCCTCAATGAAACGAATGCCAGACAGAGAAAGCCCATGTTTTTTGAGCCAGTCTGCGTACCGGTCAAAATCATTTCCGGCGGCCGCCAAGATCAGCGGGCTCTCTCCCAGCAAGGACAGATTATAGGCGATATTCCCGGCTGTGCCGCCAAATTTTTCTTTCAGACTTTCAACAACGAAACAGACATTCAGAATATGGATCTTTTCGGGCAGAATATGGTCTTCGAATCTTCCAGGATAATCCATTATCCGATCGTAGGCCAGCGAGCCAGAGACAAAGATTTGCATAATCATACTCCTACTAATCTGTTATTTCGCTAAGGCATGTGTTCGATCAGATCGTTGCAGTCGTTGAAATCGTTCAGATCGTTTAGCCAGTTTAACCAGTTAGTTTAGCTATCAGCGCTTCGACTTGCTCAGTACAGGCTTTCAGCCATCAGCGATCAGTTGGTAACTCAATCAGCTTCGCGTCATCTACCTTCGGTGTCATTAAGTTACTATGCCTCGCTGTAATTTTATGCAATTTGTGATCCGAAACCAGGAACCCGCCTGAAGGGTGGGAGTCCGCAGGACAAACTGGGAACCCACCCAAAGGGTGGGACTCCGAAGGAGAAATCCACAATTGGAAATATCCCCTGTGCATAGTGCTTACTACCTAGTGCCTAGTTCGAATGAGGTTCGCAATCTTTCTCACCTTAGCCATAACCTCCTGCTCATCCACTTCCAGAAGCCGGCGTTCTCTCATAACTATACTTCCGTCTATGATTACATCGCGCACATCAGCCCCTCTGGCCGCGTAGACCAGATGCGAACAAGGGTCATACATGGGAGTCAGATGTGGCTGATTGAGGTCTATGATGATGAGGTCCGCCTTTTTCCCTGGTTCCAGTGAACCGAGGACCGAGGACATTCCCAGCGCAGCCGCGCCCCCATTGGTGGCCATTGCCGCAACTTGAAGAGCTGAACTGAGAGCCGGGTCACCTTGGTGGACTTTGTGGATTTTCGCGGCAGTGTCCATTTCCTGGAAGATGTCCAAATTGTTGTTGCTGGCACAGCCATCAGTTCCCAGACCAACCTTGACGCCAGCGGCTAACATTTCCGGGAGGGGAGCCACTCCGGAGGCCAACTTCATGTTACTTTCCGGGTTATGAGAAACTCCCACTCCACTGCGGGCTAAGAGCTCTATTTCTTTATCGTTTACCATTACCGCATGGTGACAAATGGTCCGGGCGTCTAGCAGTCCTAGGTTTGCGAGATGATCCACGGGTCGGTGTCCGTACCTTTGTTGGGTCTCTTCCGACTCAGTCTGGGTTTCAGCCAGGTGAATCTGGAAGAGGATTTCGTGCTCTCTGCAGATATCTTTGGCGCCTATCAAGGTCTCCGGTGAGCAGGTGTATGGTGAATGGCAGAAAATACTCGGGACAAGCCGGGGTGACTTTCCTTGCCAGCGAAAAACAAACGCTTCTGCCGCCTTCAGGTTTATTCGCGGATCAGGTACCCCAGGAGCTGGAAAGTCTACCACTCCTTGACCGAGGACCGCGCGTATACCGCTGGCAGCAACTGCTCTGGCAGCACCATCTTCGAAAAAGTAACCATCACAAAAAGTGGTAGTACCACTCTTGATCATCTCCACCACCGCTAACAAAGTTGCCCAGTAGACATTTTCTTCGCTGACATAGGTCGCCTCGGCAGGGAAGATGTGCCCATTGAGCCATTCCTGAAGTGGCAGATCGTCGGCGAGGCCTCGGAAACAAGTCATGGCAGCATGGGTGTGCAGATTTATCAAGCCCGGCATTATCAGACAGCCATCAGCATCCATCTCTTCTTTGGCTGCGATCTCTTTCGCCAGATCAAAGGAATTCCCGACAGCGACAATGGTATCGCCAGCAACAACCACAGCACCATTTTCCAAGATCTCCTTGTCTTCATTAAAAGTCAGAACAACATCACCGGAGATGAGCAGATCGGCTTCAGTTTTATTCATCTCATCATTTGTCATTGCTCATTTCTCACTTCACATTGCACATTTATCATCTCACATTTCACATCTCATATTTTCAATCCCAAATCCGCAATCCGCAATCCGCAATCTGCCTGCTGCCTACTCTTTTATCCTCTTGGCAATGGCCCGGACATCGGCCATTACCCGCTCCACGTCCAGGGTAAGTAGTTCCCGGTTTCTCATCACCACCCGCCCATTGATGATACTCAGGGTGACGTCAGCAGCGGAGGCCGCATAAACCAGATGAGAATAAATATTATAAAGTGGGGTCAAATGGGGTCTATCCAGATCCAGGCCAATGATGTCAGCCTTCTTGCCGGGTTCCAGACAACCCACCTGCTTCTCCAATCCCAATACCTTAGAACCGCCCCTGACGGCTAACTGGGCTACCGTCCTCGCTCCCATTACGGTAGGATCAAGCCGGTAAACCTTGTGAACCTTGGCTGCCGTGTCCATCTCCCCAAACATGTCCAAATTGTTGTTGCTGGCACAGCCATCAGTTCCCAGCCCCATCGTGACACCACGGTCGAGTAGTTCAACCGCAGGAGCTACACCGGAAGCCAGCTTCATGTTGCTCTCAGGATTGTGCACCACGCGTACGCTACGCTCAGCGAGTAAATCCATCTCCTCGTCGTTAAGTACCACGCAGTGATCGGCAATCAAGTGAGGTGTCAGCAGTCCGAGTTTTTCCAAATGCATCACCGGCGAAGTGTCGTAGAGTTCTTTAACCTGGGCCACCTCATCCTCTGATTCTGAGAGATGGATAATCATGGGGACCTGGTATTCTTCCGCCACTTCATTACAGGCCCGCAACAGATCAGGAGAGCACGTATAAACCGCATG
>JASFGC010000226.1:0-6191 GCA_050123975.1 Syntrophobacterales bacterium
GACACCTGACACCCGAAACCTTGGAATTTGATAGTCTGCAGTGCTCCTCCACTGCATTGCTTCAGGAAACAGCTATGCCCTCTAAGGCAGTGCTCGTTACTTTCTCCAAATCGTATCCTGCTGGCCCTGGACCTTGTTGCAGTAACGGGCGAGTACAAAAAGATAATCGGATAACCGGTTCAGATAAGTTATCATACCTTGAAGTTGCAGGGAGGTCTCATCCTCTTCGTTTCCAGCCAATAGCCGAACCACATGTCTTTCGGCTCTGCGGCAAACGGCCCTGGCCACATGGGCCCAGGCAGCAGAGACATGTCCCCCAGGGAGGAGGAAGTCTTTGAGAGTTGGTAATTCCTCCTCCAATCGATCAATGGCCGTTTCCAAAGCCTTGGAGTGCTCCTGGGTGATGGCTGATAGTTCGTTAGAGGCTGGCGACCCCGGAGTGACTGCAAGCCACGCGCCAACATGCAAGAGATCTGACTGAACTCGCTGTAGTTCTTCTGCCAGGGCCGACTCCCCTGAGGGCAAGAAGGCCACCAGAGCACCGAGGAGGCTGTTCAGTTCATCAACGTCCCCGTAGGCCTCAACGCGGAGATCGGATTTATTCACCCGCTCCCCACTGAAAAGGCTGGTTTTGCCGCGGTCTCCACCACCCGTGTATATTTTCATCTTTTCCTCCGTCTTCGCACGTAGCTAGTGTCATATTAAGGAGCACGCTGTTGAAGTCAAGCGTTCAGCGGAATCATAAGCAAAGCCAGAACATCCAGATATGATAGTCTACACTTCTTGACCAACAAGACAGTTATTCTTAGTTTCTTACCCATACCATGGGTTCTTACACTTAAGGAGGAAAAAGATGATAGATGTGATCAAAGCGCAAGACCGCCACTTCTCCGATTTTGGTTGGTTAAAGACCTACTGGCTGTTTTCCTTTGCCAGATACTTTGATCCTCACAACATCCAGTTCGGAGCACTACGGGTGTTCAACGATGATGTGGTTGAACCAGGAGGCGGATTTCCCACTCATCCCCATGAGGAAATGGAAATCATAACCATTGTTCTGGATGGGGAGATGACCCATGAGGACAGTATGGGAAACAAGACGGTCATCAAGACAGGGGACGTTCAGAGAATGTCGGCCGGCACCGGCCTGACGCACTCGGAATTTAACTTGGCTGACGCCCCCGTGCATTTCTACCAGATCTGGATCTACCCGGACGAGTCGGGGCTGAAACCCACTTACGACCAAAGGTCATATGAGCCGTCCGAGTGGAAGAACACTCTTCTTCCGGTAGCCTCCGGTCAAAATCTACAGAATGTGGTGACCTTCCACACAGATGCCACCATCTACCGTTGTGATCTCGAGGCAGGACGTAAGATCACCTTCGACCACACCAAAGGGCGCCGTGTCTTTATTTATCTTACCAAGGGGTTTTTGTCGGTCAACGGTGAGCACATTGGTGAGGCGGATCAAGCCCGCGTCGACGTTGAAGAGCCCCTAGTACTAGCTGCCGAGCAGGGTGCGGAGTTCATCCTCATTGACGTACCTTCCTGTAAAGGCTGGGGCTACAGCGACGAAACACTGAGCGGCGGGAAGAAGTAAGAGTGCCGGAGTGAGAGGCTTAAAAGCGATCTATAGGAGGAGATAAGATGAAAGCGACCAGCTTATTTGAACCAGTCTCACTGGGAAACCTTCAGTTGAAAAACAGAATGGCTCTGGCGCCAATGACGAGAGGGCGTGCCGGCAAAGAGCGCATACCCAATGAATTGATGGCCGAATATTACTATCAGAGATCCAGCGCCGGGCTTCTGATAACCGAGGCCACAGTGGTTTCACAGCAGGGCATCGGCTGGATCGATTCGCCGGGAATCTACACTGATGAGATGGTTGAGGGCTGGCGCAAAGTCACCGATAAAGTAAAACCGACAGAGACTCCCATCTTTCTTCAGCTTTGGCATTGCGGCAGAGCATCGCACAGTGATTTCCATAATGGTGAACTTCCTGTTTCCGCTTCTGCGGTAAGACTGGAAGGTGATCAAATCCACACTCCTCTCGGTAAGAAGCCGTACGAAACCCCACGTGCACTGTCGCTGGATGAAATAAAAGCAACAGTAAATGATTACCGTAAGGCAGCAATGAATGCCAAGGCAGCCGGTTTTTCCGGCGTAGAAGTGCATGGTGCCAATGGGTATTTGATCAATCAATTCCTCGATTCAAAGACAAATCTCCGCCAAGATCAATACGGGGGAAGCCTTGAAAATAGATTCCGTTTTTTCAGAGAAGTGCTTGAAGCTGTGCTTGAAATTTGGCCCCCTGAGCAGGTCGGGACTCGCATTTCACCAAACGGAGTATTCAACGATATGGGCAGTGAAGACTTTCGGGAGACGTTTCTTTATGCAGCCGAAGAGATAAACAAATTAAAACTTGGTTATCTGCATATCATGGACGGACTGGCTTTTGGTTTTCACGAGAAAGGTGAACCCATGACGCTAGCGGAATTCAGGCCGATTTTTCAGGGAATAATTGTCGGAAACTGCGGTTACACGAAAGAAACAGCAGAGCAAAGAATCAAAGAGGGTAATGCAGATGTGATCGCCTTTGGCCGGCCTTTCATAACAAACCCTGATTTGCCCGAACGATTCAAGAATAACTGGCCTGTAAACCCTGCTGAGGACATGTCGTTATGGTATACCCCGGGAGCAGAAGGGTATACTGATTATGCGCCCTTTGAATAATCTTCTTCGGTGTGCACCTAATCAAAGCGCTAAGCTCATGGCGCATAGCGAAGTAATTTCGAATTGCGGATTTCGAATTGCGAATTTTGGAAGGCATAGGGCATGGGGCATAGAGCATAGTGCAGAAACTAGGCTCTGACGACTAGACACTAGGCACCAGAAAGAAGGAGTTAGAATCCAGAATCCAGAATGAAGAATCAAAAAGCAAATACCTCTTTTCTACTGACTACTGCCTACTAACTACTGAATTCTCTGTTTCTTTTTCCTGAAACCTGAAACCCGACACCTGAAACCTTGAGATTTGTCCTTCGGGCTCCCACCCTGCGGGCGGGTTCCCAGTTTCCAATTTCCAAATTCGAATTTTTCCTTTTGTTCTGAGTGAGGGAATCCGGCAGAGCGATGAGGAAGTCCCACAGGGACCACAATGCCCACATTCGAGAACGGTAAGGGTTCGTAGAAGAAAAAGGGGGGGATAGAGAGGGGGAAGATCCCCTCTCCACATCTCTACCTCCTAACGGATTTCGGGGATCCGCGCTTTGAAGGCATACTGCATGTTATCCATACTGGTTGGATCTCCACTTGGATGGAGCACAATCATGATCATCTCCCAATCCCCAAAAGGAGAATCGGAGAGGGTAGAACCATATACGCCATTTCCTTTGGAGTCAGTGGTGAAACTATATGGCGCGGTTCCTGCCCCAGTTTCATGCATTTTGGGCTTGGTATTGACGAACCACACGGTGTAGACGGAGCCCGGTCGAAGCCCCTTGGCATGGATGCTCAACCCATTTCCAGTAAGGTAGGCGGTTCCCTTCGCCTGCAGATGGGGCTCAACAGATGTTAATGGAATTCTCAGTTCCTTTGCCCAAGAGGCAGAAACGAACGACAAGAGGGCAAAACCGAGGATCAGAACGATCAAGCTCTTCTTCATATTCATTTGAATACTCCTTATTTTTCAGTTCAAGATAACCTTCATTTTCAATGGATCACGTTTGCTAGCTGCAAGCGACTTGCTTGAGTTACCAGTTTAGTCGACCATCAGGTGAAATCTTTACGCACACGTCCGACCATCTGTTGAAAAAATCTACTAATAGTGCTGAAACTTACTACTGAATAGTGGTTTTTCGTATTGACTATCATTTTTCTAGAGTTACTATTTCTTGGTCAAGCTAGGCTGATTGCGAGGAATATTCTAAAATAAGGAGTTGAACCAAATGGCACAACAAACAGCAGATAAAAGAAAGACAGTCCTGAACGGTGTGGATGTGGATGCGGTTGCAGGCTTAATTGACGCCGTGAAAGAAAAGCCTGACCTTGCCGAGTCCAAATTCCGCGTCTCCAATGAATGGATCGACGGTGGGCACAATCGAACTACCATCACTGGCTTTTACGGTGCTGGCCAGGAGATTGCGCATACCCAGCCTTTTGTACTGGATGCAGACGAGCCCCCCGTTCTGGCAGGACACGATAAAGGGGCCAATCCCGTAGAGCACCTTCTCAATGCCCTGGCAACGTGAATGACTACCACCATGGTTTATCATGCCGCAGTTCGCGGTATAAAATTGGAACAAGTGGAATCCAAGTTGGAGGGTGATATTGATCTGAAGGGCTTTTTGGCAATCTCTGATAAAGTGAGGCCTGGCTATAAAGAAATACGAGTAAATTTCAAAGTCAAGACTGATATTGAAAACGTGGAGAGGCTAAAGGCATTAAGCAGACTGTCCCCCGTATACGATGTGCTCAGCAAAGGGACAAATGTTAAGGTTCAAATTGAGGCGAAATAAATGCGGGTGGCGTAGATAGTCTCGCTTGACTCAAGGTCAAGTTCGGAAAATAAATTAGGTCAATACTCAAGAATCGAAAAAGGCAGAGTCATGTTCGACTCTGCCTTTTTCTTTGGAGAATGTGAGTGACGTACCTTAGTCTTCACTCTGCCTCCCTTCGATTCGCCCACCGTATTCTATGCTGAACCGAAAAAAAGAGTTCTGCACGGTTGCCGTTTTATCCAGCGTAAGCAATGGTTCTGCTGGTAGATCTTGATACCAAACCTATCGGCAAACTTTCCAAATGAGCACAGCCGGTTGCAATCCAGAATACAGGTTGGTATATTTTTCAAAGCACTCCTTTTAGCCCGGTGTCCCGCCGCAGTTACCTGAGAATATGCTAATAAATCAATTTCTTTTATGATCTGAGAACAGGAGGAATTGCACAGTGAATACCATGGTGGTTGTAACCCAAGCGGAATCCGCCACAGCCCTGGTGCGTTGGGCAGCCAGACTTGCAAAAATGCGCGAGGAATCCCTCACCGTTCTCTGCTGCCTTTTAGGCGAACCGATTCTTCCGATGGAACCTGTTAGTGCAAAGCACCCTGAGGGGGCTGAAGAGTTACTCCAGGTCGCTTCTGAAGCGGTAGGTGAAATCCAAGATATGGAAGTTGCCCTATTGGTTATGCGCCATACGGCTCCGGCCAGGGCGATTATTAAAATAGTGCAGGAAAGGGAGATAGAGCTTCTTTGCATTGGCATGGATTTTACTCTGCCAGGAGACGCCATGATCAACAGGATGGGTCGCCGGCTTCTGCGCTTTACCCCCTGTAAAATGTTCGTCTTGGACCCGGGGGATGAAGATGGTTCACGTTATCAGCGCATCCTCATGCCGATGGGTTTGCATCTGAGAGCCTTTGCGCTACGCATTGCTGCAAGTCTTGCCGAAAAATTGGATTGCACGGTAACGCCGTTCGAAGTGGGTTCCTACTTTGGCACCGATTCCCGGGAGGTTGCCCACCGCTCGCTGCTGTCCAAGCTTAAAGATGCTGGGATCGAGGGATCCAAGTGGATTAAGCCCATGGTGACGCTGAGCGGTGAAACCTGGAAGTCATTGGTGGACAAAAGTCGCTACACCGATCTCATGCTTTTCGGAGCAGCAGCAATACGCGACGCGCGCAAATTCCGAGTCGAAGAAAGAAAACAAATCGGTCCCGAGGGTCCAAGAGTAGCTATTGGTTTAGTCCGTCGCTGGACTCTGGAACACAAGCCCTCATGGTTCGGGATGATGACAACCCATATTTTTAGCTGGTTGCCCACACTCGATGCCACGGATAGGATCGACTTGTTTGATCGGCTTCAGGTGGGGGCACGCTGGAATATTGATTTCATGATGATGATGTGTCTGTCCACAGCAATCGCCTGCTTGGGGCTCATACAAAATTCCACCGCAGTGGTAATAGGCGCCATGGTTGTGGCCCCGCTGATGACGCCGCTCATTGGGGCGGGTCTTGCCCTTGTACAAGGCAATACCGTATTCTTCCGGGATTCCATCAAAGCAATGGGCTTCGGCATCGGTGCAGCTCTGCTTATTTCTCTGATTCTTGGCTTTATTGTCCCTATGGAGCAATTAACACCAGAATTACTTGCCCGCGGAGGTCCCACTATTCTTGATTTGGGAGTAGCGTTTCTGTC
>JASFGC010000227.1:0-6175 GCA_050123975.1 Syntrophobacterales bacterium
CGCACTTGGCTGGCTCGGGCTTGGCCGTGCCCTCCATCAATCCGGGAATCTCCCGGAACTGGCGGCGGATCTCTTCCACCATGTCAAAGGCGGCAGCCCCAACCGCAGTCATGGTCATTGACGCTACCAGGAACGGCACAATAGCCCCGATCAAAACCCCGATAATCACGTAGGGATCGGTGATGTTGATGACCTCGAGGCCCACCGCTTGCGTATAAGCGACAAACAGGGACACCGCAGTCAGCGCCGCAGCGCCGATGGCGAAGCCTTTGCCGATGGCAGCAGTGGTGTTCCCCAGGGCATCCAGGGTGTCGGTGATCTTGCGGGTCTCTGGCCCCAGGCCGGCCATCTCGGAGATACCGCCGGCATTGTCAGCAATGGGGCCGTAGGCATCCACCGTCATGGTGGCGCCCACGGTGGAAAGCATGCCTACGGCGGAAATGCCGATACCGTATACCCCGGCAGCCTTATAGGCGATGAAGGTGGCAAGACAGATGCCCAAAACGGGCAGGGCCGTGCTCTCCATACCAATGGCTAGACCGTAGATGATCACCGTGGCCGGTCCGGTCTCGGTCTGGGAGGCGATTTTCTTCACCGGACCCATTGAGGTGTAGTACTCGGCCAGGAGTCCGATAACGATACCGCAGAACAGACCCGAAATCACCGCGTAGAACACGCCGGTGGGCAACCCCAAGGTCTTGACAATGTAATAGGTGGCCGCAATGAGAAGAGCCGCCGCCACAAAGGTGGTGTTGCGCAGGGCCGCATGCGGCGACATGTTCTGCATTACCTTGATGGACATCACCCCGAAGAAAGATGCCACCAACCCTCCCATGACCACCAGCAGAGGACAAACCATGTAAGCGGAGCGCAGATTTTCGCTCTCAGCCGGCATCGTCATGGTGGCGGCGATGGCGATGGTGGCAATAATAGCACCCACGTAGGATTCAAAGATATCAGCACCCATGCCGGCGATATCACCCACGTTATCTCCCACGTTGTCGGCAATGACACCGGGGTTTCTGGGATCGTCCTCGGGAATGCCGGCCTCCACCTTGCCCACCAGGTCAGCGCCCACGTCAGCCGCCTTGGTATAGATGCCGCCGCCCATGCGGGCAAAGAGCGCGATGGAGCTGGCACCCATGGCGAAGCCGTTGATGATGCTGGCGGTTGCCGGGTTGTGGCCGACAAAATAGTACCAGATGCCCACGCCCAGCAGCCCCAGACTGGCCACCGCCACACCCATGACCGCGCCGCCGAAGTAGGAGACGTTCAGGGCTTTGGCCATACCAAATTCGTTGGCTGCCGCGGCCGTGCGCGAATTGGCCCGGGTGGCCGCTGACATACCGGAAAAGCCGGCAAGGCCGGAACAGAAGGCGCCGGTCACAAAGGCTACCGCGGTCTGCCAGTTGACGCCATACCACAGAAGCGCGAAAACCACGGCAATAAAGATCACCAGGATGGAGTATTCCCTTTTGAGGAATGCCATGGCTCCCTTGTTGATCTGGTCCTCGAGATCTATCATGATCTCGTTGCCGCTTGGAAAGGACTTGACGTAGGCGAACAGGAAGAATGCGAATATCACCCCGGCTACGCCAAAGAACGGTGCATAGTTTACCCAGTTTTCCATACCTGTTTCCTCCCCGTACTTTGTGCCAAAAGTAACGTATTAAAGGTTTAAAAAAAGTTCAAACTGCGAATCAGGGGGAACGATCAGCGTGAAATACGGTCATGGCCTTTTCCAGTCCATCAGCGATGATGGCAGTGACAGCCTCAGCAGTGTAATCCACCATCTCGACCACCTGCTCCCTCTGGTCCTCGTACCAGGGGCTCAGCACATAGTCCTCGACGGCTTCGTTGAATCTCGGCCTGCCAATGCCCACTTTCACCCGAACGTACTGGTTTTCCTTGAGGATTTCGTGAATGGACCGTATCCCGCGGTGCCCACCACTACCCCCGCTGCGCACAATCTTTATGCTGCCAAAATCCACGTCCAGATCATCGTGGATTACCAGCAAATCTTGCACTGCGAGTTTGTAGTACGCCATGAGGGCGGCCACCGCCTGGCCACTCCGGTTCATGAACGTCTGAGGTTTGGCCAAAAGCACCTTTCGACCAGCAATCTCCCCAGGAGCCCAGAAGCTGGAAAACCGTTCCCTCGTAACCTTAATGGAGTGGGTTCCGGCCAACCGATCCACAACCATGAAACCTACATTGTGACGAGTGTGCTGGTAGGTCTTTCCCGGATTTCCAAGTCCCACCACAAGATACACAGGCTTGCTCCATGGCCGGGTAATCGGCCACCACCGTCGGCTATTCTTTGTCCCCCTCCTCCGTGGCTTCAGCTTCCGCTTCTTCTTCCACCTCCTCTCCTTCTTCCACTTCTTCTTCCTCGAGAACTTCTGGTTCTATTTCTTCAACCTTCGTGGGTGGTACCACGGAGGCAATGGTAAGCTCATCCTCGGCCATGACCTCTATCCCTTCCGGAATCTTTAGGTCACTCACGTGCAAGGAATCCCCAATGGTGAGATCAGTCACCTCCAATTCGAAGGTATCAGGTATTCGATCAGGCAGGCACGAGACTTCAAGAGTTCTGCTCACCTGCTGGAGAATGCCACCCTCTTCGGACACCCCGACGGCTGTCCCGGTCAGCGTTACGGGCACTTCAACGGAGATCTTCTTGTCCATGGAAATGGCATATAGATCCACGTGCAGAATGTTTTGCCTGACTGGATCCACCTGGATTTCTTTGATCATGGCCCGATGGCTTTGGGTCGACTTTCCATCTTCGATATTGAGATCAATGAGTATGTTCTCCCCCGCCCCAGTGGTGATGAGTGGCTCCAAATCCCTCGTTTGCAGAATCAGGGGTATGGGAGCGACCTCGGGACCGTAGAATACTGCTGGGGTCAAGGCCTGACGCCGCAGGGAGCGGGCCACACCTTTGCCGGTTTCTGTTCGTGATTGCGCAGCGAGCGCTACGGTTGTCATCTTTCCTCCTCTATCTTCGTCAATTAGTCGATTAGCACATTAGTCAAACGGTGAACCTATTATCAATACAATAACTAAATTGTCTAATCAACTAATTTTCAAATTGACACCAATCATACAAAGAGCGAACTCACCGAATCATTCAGATGGGTCCGCTTAATGGCCTCACCGAGGAGATTAGCGACGGTGAGGACCTTGATCTTCTTGCAACCCTTGGTCTCCAACTGGAGGGGGATGCTGTCAGTGACAATTAAGTTCTCGATTGCAGATTCTTCAATCCCCCTGATTGCATTGCCTGAGAGTACCGCGTGGGTGCAACAGGCATTTATTGAGCGAGCGCCGTTTTCGGCCAGAGCTAAAGCCGCCTCGGTGAGGGTTGCTCCTGTGTCCACCATGTCATCTAAAATAATGGCAGCCTTCCCCTCGACTTCACCAACGACTTGCATGGCCTTCACCTTCTGATCTTCATCCCTGCGTTTGTCGATAATGGCCAGGTTGGCATGCAGTCTCTTGGCGAAGGCACGAGCCCTTTCCACGCCGCCGGCGTCCGGAGAAACAATGACCAGGTCATTGTTAAAGTACTGTCTGATGTACTCCAGCAGCACGGGTGCAGCGAAGAGGTTGTCGACCGGAATGTCGAAAAATCCCTGAATCTGATTGGCGTGCAAGTCCAAACAAATCACCCGATGACCACCGGCCACGGTGATCAGGTCGGCAACCAATTTGGCGCTAATGGGCACTCTGGGCAGAACCTTTGTATCTTGGCGGGCGTAACCATAGTAAGGGAGAACCGCAGTGATTCTCCACGCTGACGCCCGCTTGAGCGCATCCATCAGCACCAACAACTCCATGAGATTATGGTTCACGGGTGCGCAGGTGGATTGGACCACGAAAACGTCCCTGCCACGCACGTTCTCACCAATTTCAACCATAATTTCACCGTCGCTGAAGGTCTGCACTGCTGCCTTACCTTGGGGAATCTGAAGATGTTGGCAGATCTTAGCCGTCAGCTCCGGATTGGAATTACCGCCAAAAAGTTTCAGTCGGTCCAATATCATAAAAAAACCAGAATTCGGTATTTCTAAACCGATCACAAGGCTTGAAAGTAACCACAGAAACCGGAAAGCAGCGGAGTTCCCACCAAATTCGAAATCCGAAATCCGAAGCACGAAACAAATCCGAAATACAAATGTTCAAATGTCATAAACATTTTGATACTCAGGAGATCTTTCTAAATACCTTGTTTAGAGCATTTGAATTTCGAAAATTTGAAAATTGTTTCGAAACTGGGGACCCGCCCGCAGGGTGGGGAGTCCGCAGGACCAATTTCGATATTCGGATTTCGAGTTTTATCTGTTCTATGCCTTTCGTGTTTTCTGTGCTCAAACCACCGTGACCAAGCACGGTATATTGTTTACAAAAACTTGCTGGTCAGCTGACTCGTGTGTCCAAAGTATGTGCCACAAAGCTGGTGATATCGTCTCTACGACAGAGTAGATCATGGGCGGCACGAGCCTCTCTCTCTGAGTGAAACAGGCCGAAAAGAGTGGGCCCACTCCCTGTCATCGCCACTGCCTTGGCATCAGCTTTCAGCAGTGTTTTTCTCAAATCATGGAGCTGTGGATAGTGACCAAAAACCAGTGGTTCAAAATCATTGGTCAGCAGAGGAAGCATATCCTCAAGGGTTAGCTGTCGCCGATCCAAGAGTCTCTGGTGGGAAGTGGTCATTTCTCCTGCAGACGTGTCTCCAAGAATGTTGAATTTAGACTCATTTGGACTGGTTGTCAATGTCAAATTCTCGTAAGCCCAACGGGTTGAAACCTGAAAATGGGGGTGAATCAATACTGTCCAGAATATCGGCACGTTGTTTATGGGAGTGAGGCGATCGCCGATCCCTTCAGCCACTGCCCACCGCCCCAAAAGAAAAAACGGCACGTCCGCTCCCAGCCTCACTGCCAGTGGGTGCAGGTCGGGAACCGCCAATGGGCTATCCAGTAGTTGATTCACTGTAAGCAGGGTTGTGGCCGCATCGCTACTGCCACCTCCAAGTCCCGCTCCTACCGGAATACCCTTTTTCAGCTCGATCCTTACTCCCTCATCTCGCTGGCATACATCCAGGACAAGCTGAGCCGCACGGTACACCAAGTTTTCTGCGTCTGTTGGCAGATCGCTGTTTGGGCACCTTAATTCGACACCCCGTGAGCCCAATTCGACCCTCAGTTCATCATAGAGGCTCACCGGTACCATAAGTGACAACAAATTGTGGTAGCCGTCCGGACGCTTACCGAGGACCCGCAAGCCGAGATTAATCTTGGCAGGAGCCCCCGCAGTGATCACGGCAGCACTACTTGGCTTTTTGGACATAGCGCAGCCGCAAATCGTAAAGGATATGCTTGACGAGATTCTCTTCATCCGAGGTGAGGTTGCCTCGGGTTTTCTCTTCCAGCATCGCTATCAAATCAATGGTCTGTTTGGCCATGGGCAGGTCTTCCTGCTGCTTGCCCGTGGCCGGATCCGGGACCTCGCCCAAATGAAGCAAAGTCGAAGTATTCAGGGAAAAGATGAAAGTGGAAAAGTTGATTTCCGGAAGCGGCATTTGTTCGGCTTCTTCTGTCGCCGCCTCAGGTTCGGCTTTTTCTTCTTTCTCGGTCCCAGATTCCGGTTGTTCATCCTTTTCTTCGGCCGGAGCTTCGTCCTTGGCTTCACCTTCTTCGGTAAAGCGACGGCGATCCTTGATCACAAAACCTTTGCCTTCAATTTCTTCATCAGACATTTTACATCCACCCTCGCTCTCATTAAGAATGTCTAGACAACGTATCCAGTTTTATCTGGATAAAATCTCTTCCTACCGACACGGAGACGCGGAGGGATGGTGACACGGCGATCAACTACAATTCACTTTTATGCCCAGCATACTATCGTTTTCTCATTTCTTGCTGTGGCTGTTTGCGTTGTCCTGTTTTCTCCGGATCGCCGCGTCTCCGTGTCAATCCTTTCAGAGCTTCAACTTCTGGACAGTCATAACATTCGCTAAACCGAGGAGCTCCTCCTGAACTTTCGGGGGAACCTCGGTATCCGTTCTCATGACTATAATGGCCTGCCCCTGCTCCATAGCCTGCCCCACATCCATGGTGGCGATGTTGATGCGGTGTTGCCCGAGGCAGGTGCCAATGGCACCGATGGT
>JASFGC010000228.1:0-6144 GCA_050123975.1 Syntrophobacterales bacterium
AGTGGTCTTTACCAATGGCTGCTTCGACCTTATTCACATTGGACATGTACGCTATCTTCAGGAGGCTCGGGAGCTGGGGGATTGTTTGGTTGTGGCGGTGAACAGTGACAGGTCGGTGAAGCAGATAAAAGAACCTGGACGCCCGATCATCCCAGAGGGTCAGCGAGCCGAAGTGGTTGCCGCCCTTGGTTGTGTCGATTGGGTAACAATCTTCGATGAACCTGATCCCCTCGATCTGATTAGACTACTCAAACCGGATGTCCTGGCCAAAGGGACTGATTGGTCGGAGGAAGAAATTATCGGAGCTCCGGAGGTAAAAGAGGCCGGCGGACAGGTGATCAGGATTCCCCTGGTACAGGGAAGCTCCACCAGTGCTATTATGGAGAAAGTGCGGACAACAGCACCGAGTAAGAAAACCGAGGAACGAGCATAGTGCTCAGCTCCCTTAGGTCATTAAGTCATTACGCAACGCTGTCATAACACTGCGTTGTCATTAGATCATTTGGGCTGATCGCCCGTCATTAGGTCGTTTTAGAGATAAGATCACTAATAAGAGCGAAGCTCTGATGGAGTGATCCAGGTAAAAGAGCGACCTAGTGACCTAATGACTATGAATGACAGCGAAGCGTATTGACGGCGGAGCCAGATGACACGAAGCTTAGCTTAATGACTATTCTTTTCCGCCCTTGCGGGCGAGTACATGAGCGGCCGCTAAAGGGCCGTAATTCCCCCTCTCTTTAAGCTCCCACCAGGAAAACCCTTTGGACTTCAAGAGAACCTCATATTCGCCTGCCGAAAGTGCTCCTGCTACACACCAACTCCAGGCGTCCTCAAATCCTTCAGTGATTGGCTCCATCTCCCCAACGACAATGAGATCGGCCAGGGCCAGATAGCCGCCGGGTCTAAGAATACGGCATATTTCGGCTAGTGCTTGCTCTTTGTGGGGCATCAGGTTGAAAGAGCCGTTGGTAATAACCAGGTCTACGTTTGCTGATTGCAGTGGAAGTTGCTCAGCATCACCGGCCATCCAGTGACAGCCCGGGTGGGCGCCAGCATACTCTTTGGCCTGTCGGAGCAATGCCACAGTGATGTCGATACCGATGACCCTGCCTGGTGGCTGCAGAGAAAGAGCAGCAACCTGACTGTCGATACCCACACCACAGCCCAAATCTATGACGGTCCAGTGAGGTTCGAGTTCGATCTCCTGTAGTGGATTTCCGCAGCCGGCGAAAAGATTCCAGGCTTTCTTGGAGATTGATAGTCCTGAGGTGTCATAACCGAGAGCGTGGGCAAGATCTTCACCGCTGGCAATGGGGGCGTGGCTCACGTTGGCTGTGCCGGAGGCAGCCAGCCTCGCATACACCTCTCGGACATAGGTTTTTATCTCCTGATGCGACAGTATCTTTGGCATCTGATAAGCCCAGCCCACAGTGAGGACAAATTTCAAATAACAACTACAGAGGTTTCAGGTGCTCCGCCGGAGGCGGATCAGGTGTCAGGTAAAAGAAACAGAGAAGCTGACACCTGACACCTGAAACCTGATTCCTGTCGGAACGGTTGGCATTATGACAAAGAGGATAGCAAGAAGCAAATGTTTGTTCCCTAGACAGAAAAGGATGACATTGTTATAATCCGAGCAATTTCATATAGGTTCAGGAGGAGTTTATGAAGATATCCACTCGAGGTAGGTATGGCACACGAATGATGCTGGACTTGGCTGCTCATCACGATCAGGGCCCAACTCCTCTCAGGGAAATCGCTAAACGTCAGGACCTTTCAGTAAAGTACCTGGAGCAGTTGATTATTCCGCTGAAAGCTGCCGGATACATTCGCAGCGTCCGAGGTGCCAGGGGTGGTTATACCTTGGCAAGGAAACCTGACAAAATAAGTGTTGGGCAGATCATACAAGTGCTTGAAGGGGGTCTGTCTTTGGTAGATTGTGTTGATGATGCCAGAGTTTGTGAGCGAGAAAAAAACTGCCCAACTCGCGACATCTGGCTGCGTATGAGTGAGCGATTGATGGAAGAACTGTCCTCTCTGACTCTTCGTGACGTCCTGGATGGTAAGAAATTACCGTCATAGAGCAATAGGCGGAGAGGGGAGACTCTAGGATTTCTGTATTTTTCCTGCCGAGGGAATGGTAGAGGCACCGGGCGTTACGTCGCATTTCTCAAAGTCCCTTCTCTATGAATAGTAGCTGCCGTTCGATTCCTTTATCCCTTGTGGTATAGTGAAAGAAAAGGGTTGAGCCCGTGTCCATCTGGAAACTCCCAATGGACACGAGCGAAAATGATCTCGCAGAAAGGAGGAGGAGGATGGCCATTCGAGTTCTCATAGAAAGAAGAATGGATCCGGAAAACCAAGCCGCCTTGAGTAGTCTTCTGATGAGGCTAAGAAGTAAGGCTATGCACGCCAAAGGTTACATTTCCGGTGAAACCTTACGCTCTCTGGATGATCCAAATGAGTACTTGGTGATCAGTACCTGGAACAGTTTGGATGATTGGAGAAACTGGGAAGCAGAGAAGGAACGACAAGAGATCCAGAGCCAGATCGATAGTCTGCTGAGGGCTCCTGCCCTCCAGCGGGTGTTTGTTTATGAGTAGGTTTGCTCACTTCGTTCGCCGCATAGCGCCAAGCGCAGAGCGCATAGCGTTTGATGAACAGTAAACGGATTTCTTCATCAATTGTTTGCCGTTCAGCGTTTACCTCTCACTCGCTTTCACGCTTTGCGCTATGCTCTCCGCGCTATGCGTTTTCTACCGACTGACGCCCAGGTATCGTTCTTGCTCGCTATAGATACAGCCGCAGTATTGCTGCCGATAAAGATTCAATTCTTTCGATTTCTGGATACCTTCTTGCCAACCGTGACGCAAATCTCGATGGATGAAGGGGATCCCACATTCCTGAGCCGCTTCCTCGCCGAGCTGGCGAACCAGTTCATGATCCTGTCTTTTGCTGTAAAGCAGGGTGGTGGTAAAACCATCCATGCGGCTCTTTTTGGCCAGTTTTGCGGCTGCGTTTAGCCGCAGGTGGTAGCAGTAGTAACAGCGATTGGATTCGCGGTAGGCCACCTCCCTCAGGAAGCTGACCACATCATATTCGTCCCGGTATATAACCTCCAAGCCTACCTGTTCGGCAAACTGCTCCACCGTCTCCAAACGGCGCCGATATTCCTGATAGGGATGTATGTTGGGATTGTAGAAAAAACCAAAAACCTCAGAGCCCTCATCCTCCAGAACTTGAAGCGGATAAACGGCACATGGTGCACAGCAGATGTGGAGGAGTACTTTCAAGAGAGTACCTCATTACGGGCAAGCATGACTTAAGAATTCTTTGGGTCTAATTATAAGTCAAAGAGAAATAGCTGGCAAACATTAGAGGAGTATTGGAGTACTGGAGTACTGGAGTATTGGAAAAACCTGATAACCCACTATATTCACAATAATTTTTAGTCTCTAAATTCTTAATCCTTCCATTACTCCACTACTCCATTACTCCAAATACCGCACGAATATCACCGATTGGTTCTATTAGCTGATCACGCCACATACCCTGGACTAGGTTGCGTTACTTAATTAGCTTCTGAGCCGCAATATGTATCGGATCCCAAGCGCCGGAGAATGGCGGGGCGTAGGCCAGATCCACATAGGCCAATGCTTCCATAGATAAACCGGCAGTCAAACCAGTTGCCAGCGCATTTATCCTGGACACTACTCCATCGCTTCCCACAGCCTGGGCTCCAAGGAGGAGCCCGTTTTCAGTATCAGCAACCAACCTGAGGTGTAGGTCCCCGCTTCCGGGATAACTGTGCGCCCTGGAGACGCCTTGGATAGTAGCTGAGGCTGTTTTCAGCCCCGCATCCCTGGCTTCTTCTTCGGTCAAGCCGGTACTGGCAACCTCAAGGTTGAATACCTTGAAACAGATGGATCCTACAATGCCCGCAAAAGAGATGTTCTGGCCACCGATATTGGCACCGGCAATGCGACCCTGTTTATTGGCAATGTCTCCAAGAGGAGTATATACTGATTTCTGGCTGACGCGATGAAAGCATTCACAGCAATCCCCGGCGGCATAGACAAACGGGATGTTGGTCTGCAGGTTCTGGTTTACTGCAATGGCGCCGGTGGGACCCAGATTGATGCCCGCCTCGGAAGCGAGAGAAACTTCAGGAGTCACTCCAATAGCTATGAGGACCACGTCAGTCTCCAAAGCGCCGGTGCTGGTCTTGACGATGATCTGGCCGCCGGGTCCAGCTTCGAAGCCCTCCAGATTGGTATGAGCCATGAAAGTTACGCCGTTGGTTTCAAGTTCCGCTAAGATAATTTCAGCAAAATCCTCCCCCAATCTTCTCATGGGAAGATCTTGTCGATAAATAACAGTGGTCTCCAATCCCAGCCGTCTAAAAGCTTCACACATTTCGAGAGATATGAACCCTGCACCTACTACTACGGCCCTTTTGGCCATCCGCTCGTCAATGTAGTTTTTGATTGAAATAGCGTCGGTAACATTGCGCAAATAGAAAATCCCTTCCATATTCTCCCCACTGACACCAGATAACCGAGGAGTAGCACCAGTTGCCACCATCAAATAGTCAAAGGGCAGAGTGTCACCGCCGGTAATTTCCACCAATCTTTCCTCTAGTCGGATGGCTGTCACTCTGGTGTGAAGTCTTACGTCGATGCCTGACTTGGCGAACGCTTCAGGTGTCCGGGCAATGAGTTTACCTTTATCTTTGATTACATCGCCGATGTAATATGGTGTGGGTCAGGATGAGAACGAGACGTGCTCACCTCCCTCCAGTATGGTAACCTCCAGGTCGGGGTCAACGCGTTTGGCTTTCGCAGCTGCACTTGGTCCACCGGCACCACCGCCGACCACTATAAGTCGCTTTGACATAACGAATCTCCAAGTTTGTGTAAATGGTACTAGTCAGGACGCAGTCTAAATCCGAATATCGAAATCCGAAACAAATCCGAATTGACAAAATTGTCCTGCGGACTCCCCACCCTTCGGGCGGGGCCCCAGTTTCAAATGACCAAAACACCAGACAACTTTTTTTGAACAGTTACGTTTCGAACATTTGAGAATTAGGATTTTGTATTTGTTTCGTGCTTCGTGCTTCGGATTTCGAATTTCCTCCCGTTTGCATTATGCATTTGACTTGTTGTTTTCTGGCGCAACGAGTCTACTGGCTAAGTTGCTCCACTAACCACTTTGTGATGACTTCCTCCAACTTTTTTTCATTGTTGTGAAAACGGTGATCTGCTCCAGTAAGTTTAACCACCTTTACCTGGTTCTCAGCAGCAGCACTGTTTTTAAGTTTGTCTGCCACTGAAGGATCTGCAAGTCGGTCGGCACTACCGTGAACTATGAGAACAGGCCTGGAGAACTGGGCGATGTTTGTAAAGGGGTCGGAGCGGGTTGCAGGTCCCCTAAGACTTACCACATGGTTTGCCGTGTAGAGAGTCTTGCCGAGGGGGCCAAGATCAATAAGCATCCAGGTATTACCCTCGCCCTCTCTCTTGAGTTTCTGGGCGCGTCGAAGCACTTCAGTCGCAGCTTTCCGGCCGAATATCCTTATATTCCACTGGAACAGATTTCCGGGAGGGCCGGAGAGAATTATCCCTTTTATCCGCGGATCTTGTGTTTCTGCCAGGTAGAAAAGGACCCGGTTGGTGCCCATGCTATGGCCGTAAAAAAAGAGGTCTTTGCAGCCGCGTCGAGTCAGTTCATCTACTCCCGCAGCAATGTCTGGCAGGTTCTCTTCAAATAGATTTTTCTTTGGGCCCAAATCATGGTCACGCATGTTAAGTGCAAGGGTTGTGTAGCCGTGCTCAGCCAGAGTCTCGGGAAGAAAGGACATGGTTCCAGAGTAGAAGTTTCCTCCATAACCATGCACCATGACAACCCCAGAGTCGGCACGGTTGGGATGAAGTTCTCGCACCACCCCATTGAGCCAAACCCCATCTGCGGTTTTCAGTTTTACCAACTCGGTCCGAACTCTACTTTTAGTCTGAGAGCAAGATGTGCAGATCAACATAAAGACTGCTGCCAGCCAAACCAGAGTGGATATCTTGGGTAATCGCATCTTCGTTGCAAGCATGACCGGACCTCCGCCTAGTGGATTCTTAGGGAGAAGAAAAT
>JASFGC010000229.1:0-6134 GCA_050123975.1 Syntrophobacterales bacterium
GTGCAAACCGCACACCATTAAAGGTGAGCGGACCCACATGATCCATTCCCACCCTCTGAGCCACAAAAGCGCCACCCCAAATAACAGCGGTTAGCATCAAAAGTGAATCAGCTTTGTAAATTCCGCGAGACAACGTATTTACCATGAGCAAACCTATATCTGACAAAAATCTGTATTCGATGGAGTAATGGAGTGAGGTCAATTGCGGATTGCGGATTTAGGATTTCGGATTTAAAAAATAAATCGCGAAACAGAAACTTCAAGTTGAAGTCCACAATCCGCATTCCGCATTCCCAAATCCGCATTCGAGTTGCTCCAACTCTCCAATACTCCATAAATGTTCTTTCTAAGTAAAGCTTTAGTATTTGACCACCTTTGGGCGCCACTGTCAGATGCTCCCGAATCAAAATGTCGTGGATAATAGCATCAGATCCACCGAGAAACCAGCCTTTTTGCTGCTTCTCATCTTTAAAGAGGTTCCTGCCAACCGGTTACGGCATTGTAAAACTTGAACGCTTTGGTCTATACTGCCAAAACTTCTGTATAGGAATGCTCTGAAGCTCCCTGCAGCAAGCTGCAGGGAATCTTCGAAATGTAAGGAAGTGATTCCATTTTATTGTAGTTCGCTCGCTAACCCCGCAGCAAGCTGCGGGGAATGCGAGCGCTGTACCATTTTCAAGCTGGGTGCTTGTTTGGCCGAGCTCGCGCAAGATCGTGCCTGAGCCACTGATCAGGAGACACGGCAATGCTAACAACCAAGGCATCAAGAGGTCGACTAACCACGAAAAGCCTATTGCGAACGAGTTGGTGGTGGGGTTTGGTTATGACCGTATTCCTTGCTTCGGCCCCTCTGCTGGCGGACCAAGGTAAAGATTTACTTGATCTCGAGAGTGGCGCCTTGGCGCTGTCAGCGACAACTCAGTTCGGGGGAAGGTGGAATGTCCATTCTCTTTTAATTGGCTCGAATACCTCTGGCTGGAGTAGCGCCAGAGGTCGCCCCTATCCAAATGATTTTGTGTTTGAGTTGCCGCGTCAATACCTGCTGAAATCCTTTGTTGTTGACAACACTGGTGCAGAGGAATCCAGCTTCCGTGGGATTTCGGGGCGTCATTTCGTGCTCTCTGGCTCGACAACTTCCCATGAGGAGGGCTTTGACCTCATACTTGAGGGGGAAGCAGCACGGGGTGATCGGAAAGTGTTTCTACTGGAGGAGCCAACTGAGGTTCGTTGGTTGAAGTTGGAAGTCTTGTCGAACTGGGGGAATCGCCACCATACCCAACTTATGGAACTGGAAGCCTACGGGGAGCCCGCAGGCGAAGTCACACAAGAAAAACCCATCCAAGGAATCTACGCAACCAATTTTGGTCTGATGCGATTGGAACAGAGCGCCGATGTGGTTATCGGTTGTTACGATGCTGACAACGGCACCTTATCCGGCAGAACTGATGGCCGTGTTCTTAAGTTTCACTGGTGGGAAAATGGCCCCTCCTCCGGTCTTGCCTTCATGGTCTTGTCGTCAGATGGCAACTTCCTAAACGGTCTATGGTACAAAGGGGGGCAGGTCAAGGGTCTCTGGCATGGCAGGCGTGTGGATGATGAACGGCAGCCGCGATGCCAGGTTCCCGGATTAGACGCCTTGGTAACTTCAATCTATGATACGAGCCTGAGTGTGCCCAAGGAAAAAACCAGCTCGGATCAGGTGAAAGAGGAGACTGTCTCAGAGGAACCTCTCGAGCCCAGAATCTCCACCACCATATTCCCCAGGATATATTTTGACATCGACTCTGCTGAGATAAAGCCTCAATTTAAAGCAAAACTCAGAGAAATTGCGGCGGAAATCCAAGAACAGGCTTCACAGAAAGTAATTATAGAAGGACACACTGACTCCACATACACTCCAGAACACAATCTAGGACTCTCTTTGCGACGAGCGCAAGCGGTGGCAGGATGGCTCATGGAAAACGGGGTCAATGGCAGCCGACTGAAAACGAAAGGTTTCGGCGAGTTTCGACCGATAGCTGATAACAACACCGAGAAGGGAAGAGCTCTCAATCGGCGGGTTGAGATGATGCTAAAGTGACAGGAGAATGTGATGAGCGGAGCTGAAAAAGCAGTTCTCGTTTTTAGCAAACAATTCAGTCGCCACAGTTATGGGTCCAGTCACCCCCTGAAGGTGGAGCGGCTCCAGCTGACCATGGACTTGATGAGCGCCTATGGACTCTTTGACAATGATGAGAAACCATGGGTTGAGGCCCTGGAGGCTGAGGAACAAGACCTTCTTCTGGCTCATTCTCAAGAGTATATTGAAATCTTGAAGGACGCCAATGATGGCCAGGCTCCCTCGCAAGCCTGGAAATATGGTTTAGGCAGCGGTGACAACCCGGTCTTTTCTGGCTTGTATGATTGGTCTCTTCTGGTCACCGGTGCCACTCTTGAATGCGTTCGCCAGATCAGGGAAGAAAACAAGAATATTGCCTTCAACATCGCTGGTGGTCTGCACCATGCAATGAAAAAACGAGCCTCAGGATTCTGTTACCTGAATGATCCAGCCATAGGCATTGCCAAGATGGTACAGGACGGTTTGCGGGTGGTCTACTTGGACGTTGACGTTCATCACGGCGATGGAGTTGAAGCAGCGTTCTACGACACCGATCAAGTACTCAGCATCTCCCTTCATCAGCACGGCCATACACTGTTTCCAGGTACCGGATTCCCAGAAGAGATGGGCCAGGGGCCAGGCCGGGGTTATTCGGTAAACGTACCTCTGGCACCTGAAACTGATGACGACCTGTATCTTTCAGTTTTCACGGAAGTGGTGCCGCCCTTGGTTCAAACATACAATCCTGATGTGTTAGTGACCCAATTGGGTGTGGACACCATGAGCACCGACCCTTTGGCCTCCCTGAGCCTCAGCATCGATGGATTTGGCAGGGTTGTGGAGGAGATAAAATCCTGGAACTTGAAATGGGTGGCATTGGGCGGCGGCGGATACAATATTATGAACGTGGCCCGAGCCTGGACCAAAGCATGGGCCATTATGAAAGGAGTCCAGCTTCCGGATAATTTGCCCGAATCATTTGTTGATCTACACCAATCCGAGCTGGGCGCAAATCCCACTCTCTCCGATCCATCTCATAAAACCCACCCTGTCATCGCTGGACGTGCTCAGGCATGGGCCAAAGGGGTCGTCGAGCGGATCAAGGAAAGTATTTTCCCAATAATAGGAGTATAGAAACGTCCGTTGTCCGTGGTCAGTTGTCCGTTTTCTAAGAAGCATAGTGCATGGAGCATAGAGCATAGAGAAAAACATTTCGGATTGAGAATTGCGAAATTCGAATTTCGACATTAAGAATTCGTAGGACCGGTCTCTGTGCCGGCCAACAGAACAAAATCCCCCCTTACTCCCCCCTTTACAAAAGGGGGGAAATCTTTGGAATCAATAAAAAAGTCCCCCTTTTTAAAAGGGGGATTTAGGGGGATTTTAGTTGGACCAAGGGGTATTCTTAATAAGAAAAATCGGCGGGGTATATCCCCGCCCGATCAGTGCCTAGTGCTTAGTGTCTAGTGCCAACTGCCAGCTTGCCCTGAGCGACTCGACCTGAACTCGTCGACAGGTCCTGTCGAAGGGCTGGATCCTTGAGCTTTTACGATTTTAACGGTTTTGACGACTTTAACGACTTTAACGATGTGATTGGTTCTGTTAATCAATAAGTTTCTTAAGGTTAAAATAACGCAAGATCGCCTGACCAATTGGGGTTTTCAGGTATTTCGATTCGGTTGCTGCTTTTGGGACCGCTGGCGCCCGGGAAAGGATTTCGTGGATCTCATTCTTTTCGCTCGTGGTCAAGTTCATAAATCGAACCACCATGCCCCACTTCTTGGCGCTATCAAAACGCTTCTTCAGGATGACTGAGCTATCCACCTGGATTGTCTTGTTGGAGTGTGGATTGGTAATCCTTAGGCAGAATGAGGTGCCACAGTTGTGAGGGATATTGGTGTAGATAACGCAGCCCTTGGGTGAAAAGCGAGTGCCATTGGCTTCCACCCGTCTTCCCCCTTTGTTGTAAAATACCGGCAGGTGAATCTCAGGTGCCCTTTGCCCTTGCTCACTCTTCGTTTCCCTTCCACTCCGCGACTTCGCCATGTATCTCGCTCCTGTCCCAATGGTTTGAAGATACCGGGGCAAGACAGCAAGGGTTGTGCCAACCTATATATATTTAAAATCATTGATATATCTGATTTTATTAGTTTTTGCTCTTGTATCCTCTCATCCACTCTAGAAGAAGAGAGTGTATTTTTCTATACCCAATTAGACAATTGTAGATTTGAGATTGAAGATTTACCACAGAGGCACAGAGTACACAGAGGATGTTGTTTTTTCCCTGGCCGGGAGACGACGGCCAGGGAAAAGAGCATCCGCCTCCGGCGAAAGCTCTTTAGTCTGGATCCAACCATTGACATAAAGCCACCCCGTTACTAGATCGTGCCCGCAGGGCTGCGATCTTTTGACCGATCGCCGCCTCCCGATCGGGCAAAAAATATAGTTCCCTCTGTGCTCTCCGTGTCTCAGTGGTTAGGAAATAAAAGTGCATATCGAAATCTAGTATCCACAGTATGCGGAGCTAAAGGCATAGGCGTTCTCGAAATTCGAATTAATAACTCGTAAAGCTTCGTTATTTCATCCACAATGAATTCGGGAAGAGGTTTCGCATCTCCTTCCATTTCTTGCAATTGCAGTCCTACCCCAGGAGGCACAATTTCACCTATTACTTGGGCTGGAATACCTGCTTTATCGTATTCGCGAAGAAGATCCGAAGCCGCTTCCGCCGGTAGTGTAAGAAGCAGAGCGCCAGAAGAGATCGCCCCCAAGGGGTTGAGGCCGAACTGTTGGCAGAGTGCCTCTGTCTCGGGTAGTACGGTAATGGCAGTTGCCTCCACCACGGCACCGCAGTTGGAGGCCATGCACAGTTCTCTTATCCCGGTGGCCACCCCACCTTCAGTGGGATCGTGCATTGCATGCACCGGGAAATTGCGAGCCAGCCTTGCTTCACGCACAACACTGATTCCAGGAGCAAAAAGAAAATTCTGACTTCTTTTGGTCATTTCGGCTCCGTGTACCGCCCCCACCTTCTCTGCCTTCTCGGTGGCAATGATGGCAGTTGCTTCAATAGCCGCTGCCTTTACCAGTACTAAAGCGTCACCCACTTTGGCATCACTGCTCCTGCAGAGATTTTCCGGTGTCACCTCTCCGATCATCTGACCAGCCACCAGAACAGTATTTACCGTTGGGCTTACTTCCGTATGTCCTCCTATCCAGAGGACTCCAATCTCACGGCAAGCATCTTCGATTTCAGCAAAAAGGGCTTCAACGTCTTCTATTCTGCTCTTCCCCTCCGGTAAAACAATTGCTGCTGAATAGTAGCGTGGTTTACCACCGCAGGCTGCTATATCATTCGCGTTTACGCACACCGAATACCAGCCGCAGTGCTCCGTAGCGAAGGTGATGGGATCAGTGGTAACAACCAGGTGTCGATCGCCCTGATCAATGACCGCAGCATCTTCTCCCACAGCGGGTCCTACAACCAGTTCTTTGGCCTGGGAGGTGTGACGCAAAAGTTTTGTCAAGGTTTCAGGTTTCAGCTTACCCGCAGGCAGGATTTCAGCGGCCATCACATTCTCCTGTATCATGTATACATCGCGGCTGCCTGCCCGCCATCGCGAGCCGCTCAGGCGAGGCGGGCGGGGAAAGCCGCTCCCACAGTTTAAGAAACTAGGCACTAGACAGTATGCACTAAGCACCAAAATAGCAAAGAGTGAGAAAAATTTGAAATTCTAAAAAAATAGTAGTCAGTAGCCAGCAATGAAAAAAACTACTTTTATTTTTTATCTCCTGGATTCTGAATCTTTACTCGTTTTTCCAACACTGCCCGCTGACTGCTGTCTGCTGCTCGCTGAATTGTGTCCTCCGTCGTCTTACCTCTGATTTCTGTCTTTTTTGCAACGGACAACGGACAACACACGACGGACTCTTTATGTTATATTGCCGCTATGTCATCGAAAGTAAACAGCAAGATTACTGAGCCCACTCTCTACTCCATCGGCCACGGTAACAGGGGCAGTGAAACATTCTTGAC
>JASFGC010000230.1:0-6115 GCA_050123975.1 Syntrophobacterales bacterium
CGCAGACATGCTCTCGGACTTTGATCAGGCTCTTAGAACTAGTAAGTAGTGAAGACTTACACCCCACAATCTCTAGGCATTTGTCGCTGTCCACAAGAGGTCGGAAACCGAAAGCTGGAAGCCAGTGTTGAGTTGGCTATGTGGTTCTCTGACTTAACTTTACCCATTTCCGGCCAAGCCACTTTTGGGTAAAAGTTACCCATTTCTGGTCAAGCCAGTTTTGGGTAAAGGGGTTTGGTTTTCTTGTAAATTCTTTGGATTGGGATTGGAAATTGGAGCGGTGTTTTGCTGCTTGTCCTTGATGTGTTTAGGGGTAATTCTTTCGAGCTGTCCGTAAGCCAGTTTTTAGTTTGTTAAAACTTGCACTAACTTTCGAGTTCTGATAAATTAGGTTAACTTGCTCCTGGGGGAAAGGGGTCGGATCAACCCCAATAGAGCCATGTTAGAGATCCGATTAGGGGAAACTGGTAAAGTTGCCCTAAAATGATTATTTTACTTGAATGAGAAACTACCTGCCATGGTTGCCCACATCCCATGGGGCCAACAGCAGAGATAGACAAGTTTGAAAAGATAAGAGAGAAGGGGGTTTTATGAAGGTTCTCGTTGCGGTCGACCAAGATCTGGAGTCACGTTTGGCGCTTCAGTACGCTTGCCACCTGTTGGAACACTTTGAGGCTGAGGTGGACGCCATCCATGTGAAAAAGGATGTGGGAAACATCATTCTTGAAGACTTCGACATTCCATTTCTGAAAAAGGATCACAAGAAGAAGATTGATGAGCAGGCCAAAGAGGTCGAGCAAGCTATTGCTGATGCCTGCGAGATCTGCCTCGAAGGGAAGGTTCCCTGCGAACCCAGGATTCTGGTGGGGGACCCGGCGGAGGTGATTCTCCGTGAAGCAAGCGATAAAGATGTCGACCTCATCGTACTTGGCTGCCATCGGTCTTCTGCCCTCAGGGAGATGCTTTTGGGGCAGGTGCACACCCAAGTCATCAACCACGCCGACCGGCCGGTGCTGATCGTGCGCGAACTGCGGAACATAACCGATGTGTTGGTGGCCTACTCTGGCTCTTCCTGTGACGAATCAGCTCTTAATTTCATCAGTCCCATGCTGCTGAAAAGAAAACCCAAAATCACCCTCATGCACGTTCGCGACACCGACGACCAGGAAAGCCAGGAGTTCGCAGACGCCTGTGTTCTCAAAGGTGAGTCCACCTTGAAAGAGTTCGAGCACCAGCCGGAGACTAAACTGGCCGCAGGCAACGTGGTGGATGAAATGGTAAAGGAGATAAACGAGAGTGCCTGCGATCTCGTGGTTGTCGGAGCACAGGGATTTGCTAAACCGGGTCGCTTCAATATCCTGAAAGAGAAGTCACTCCAGATTATTCGACGCACCACCAGGCCGGTGCTTCTCTACCGGCAAAAACCGTAGATCTCACGGTGGCAGAGGGAAAACATCCTCTGCCGCTGATTCTCCCGCCTTGTTGTACTCAGTCTGAAGACCAGTTTTATCTTGACAGAAAGATGAGGGATTGCTAGCTTAGGCGGGACTTTGTTACAAAATGCACGTACTCGTAGTCACATCACTTTTGTGAATCCTATCCGATTTGTTTCATCCTTATCTTAGAGGTTCGTCAATGCTGAAAAACGGTTGCAGAGCGCTCACGGTTAAGGCGGTTTTTCTGTTTTTCTGGTTGGTATCATCACCCGCATGGGCGACAGCAGAAGCGGTGGCTGTTGAAGGTTCGCAACGTGCCTGGTGGTTCTGGCCTGTTGTTCTCTTTGTCTTCTGCTTTGTCCTGGGAATTATTGCGGTCTTGGCCGGTGTTGGCGGTGGCGTGCTTTATGTGCCGCTGGTGAGCGGCTTCTTCCCATTCCATCTTGACTTTGTCAGGGGGACTGGGCTGCTGGTGGCCCTGGCAGGAGCTCTGGCAGCAGGACCAGGTTTGCTCAAACGGAACTTCGCCAATCTCCGCCTCGCTCTGCCGGTTGCCCTTATTGCCTCCAGTTGCGCCATTGTCGGTGCTCTCCTGGGTCTTGCTCTTCCAACCAACATCATCCAGATTGCCCTGGGGGCGACCATCATTTTCATCGCGGCCTTGCTCACCTTTTCCAAGAACGTGGAGCGGCCGGTGGTGGAAAAGCAGGACGGCATAGGCGGGGCTCTGAAGATGGCCGGTGCCTATCTGGAGCCGTCCACTGGGGAAAACATCGAGTGGAAAACCCACCGGACCTTACCAGGCCTGCTTCTTTTTATCGTCATCGGCGTCATGGCCGGCATGTTCGGTCTGGGTGCAGGATGGGCCAACGTACCCGTGCTCAATTTGCTCATGGGAGCGCCCTTGAAGCTTTCAGTGGGAACCAGCAAGTTTTTGCTCTCCATCACCGACACCTCTGCGGCCTGGATCTATCTCAACCAGGGCTGTGTGATTCCCTTGATGGCGGTGCCTTCCATCGTAGGACTCATGCTGGGATCTTTCGTGGGCGTGAGAATCCTGGCGGTGGCGAAACCGAAGGTCATCCGCTACATTGTCATTGTAGTGCTTCTATTTGCTGGAATTAGGGCCTTTATGAAAGGCCTTGGTATTTGAAAAATGTGAGGTGAAAAAATGACATCCGAGGCACCACAAGCTCCACCCGAACAGATAACCTATGCCAACCTGCTTTTCTACGGCAGTTGGGGTGCCATAGCGATCCTCTTGATCACTTTCGGCATCTACGTAAGCGGATTTTTTGAAAGTTACATACCGATCAACGAGATTTCACAATACTGGTCCATGCCGGTGAGTCATTATGTGCACGAGGCTAACGTCCCCACCGGGTGGGGATGGGTCACCTTGCTTGGGAAAGGCGACTTCCTCAATTTTATCGGGATTGCCCTGCTGGCGGGGATGACCATTGTCTGCTTCATAGTCGTTCTACCTTACTATGTTAAACAGAAAGATATTGCCTTTATCGTGCTCGTCATCTTGGAAGTTCTGGTCCTTTGCCTCGGCGCCTCAGGACTGCTGGGCACCGGCGGCCACTAGCACAGACATCATCTAAACACCACAGAGACCAAAACCCCGGGAATATTTCCCGGGGTTTTTTCTTTGGCAAAACCCCACCTTACCCCAAGTTTTACCCATTTTATCCCGTACACAAAATGGGTAAATTTACCCAAAACATGTACGGGATGTTTTGGGTAAAAAACCCTTACAGCAAATGAACTCGAACTTTTTTATGTAACATGGTATTCTTCAAAAATATGTCTTTCGGGGAAGAGGCACATCGAAGCTCCCTCCAACTCCCGCTGAGGCGGAATTTTCGTTTCGACTGGCTGCAGCATTCTCGAGAACGACAGGATACCATTGTCCGTTCCTACCAGTTCGGCTGATAATATATATGCAATAAACTATTAATGGAGGTGAACCATGAAAAAGCTTGCGATCCTGTTGTTGATTCTTTTAATGGCTCCTTGTGCGTATGCAGATCAAGCCTTGGTCAAGAAAGCAAAAAAGGAGGGAAAAGCAGCCTTTTACGCCAACATCACAGCCATTCAACCCATCATGGAGCAGTTCACCAAGGATACAGGTGTCAAGGGTGAGTACACCAGGATCTCCACCTCGAAATTCCTCGCCACTGTCCTGACGGAGCATCAGGCCGGAAAACTTATGGCCGACGTACTGCAGTCGCCCCTGCCGATCATGAAACTCCTCAAGGATAAGGGTGTCTTTACCTCTTACAAATCTCCCGCGGCAGCCAACTACCCCGCTTGGACAAGAAAAGACGACACCATTCAGATCTTCGGTATTGAATACGTGGCCTTAATTTACAATAAGGAGCTTGTCAAGGCGAAGGACGTTCCTAAGCGATACGAGGACCTGACAGATCCCAAATGGAAGGGAAAAATCGTTATGGCCAACCCCTCTGCGCATGCCACCACAATTTCCTGGCTTATAGGTCTAAAGGAGAATGTCTTTTCGTCTGAAAAAGCTTGGATGAACTTCGTCAAGGGACTCGCTGCCAACAAGCCCATGTTGGTCAAATCGTTCGGTCCCACCCCAGCACCAGTGGAAAGCGGCGAGAAGCTGATCGCCATCTCCATGCCGAAATACATCATCACTAAGGCGCCTGCCCCTCTGGATTGGGCAAGAGTGAAACAGCCCTTGTTGGGCACGCCTAGGGGCATAGCCGTCGCAGCTTCCGCTTCTCACCCCAACGCTGCCAAGCTGTTCGTAAATTACTGGCTTTCCAGAGATGCCATGCAAATGTTGGCAGACAAAGTGGGTGAGTACGTCCTTCATCCGGGCGTCTATCCTCCAATCGAAGGGATCGACAAGGCGGAAGTCCTTCCCGTTCGGGTGCTGTCGGATGCCGAAATCCGTTCTTGGGGTAGCAAGTTCAAGAAAATCTTCGATGTGCCTTAAGACTATTTCCCATTCATTCTAAACATTTCCTGGCCCTGAGACCGGTATTCCCTGGTCTCAGGGTCGATTTGGTAGCCAGCTATGGAAATCCGCATTAAGAATGTGAGCAAGGATTTTTTCTCTGAGGGCAAGAAGATTAAAGCCCTATCGAACGTGGATCTTATCATCCCCGCAAATCAAATCTTCACCCTTTTAGGTCCGAGCGGTTGCGGCAAGACCACCCTGCTGAGGTGCATCGTCGGCTTGGAGACGCCGGACTCGGGAGAGATAGCCATCGGGGAGGAAATCGTCTATTCCAAGGAAAAAAGCATTTTTGTGCCGCCGGAAAAGCGGGGACTCAGTATGGTGTTTCAGACGTATGCCATTTGGCCTCATATGACGGTCTTCGATAATGTCGCTTATCCTCTTCAAACACGAAAGGAACCCAAGGAGGAGATCAGAAGTAAAGTCGAAAAGACCTTGCGGTTTGTGCAGCTCGAGGGCTTTGAAAACCGTCCGGCCACCAAGCTAAGTGGCGGCCAGCAGCAGCGCGTTGCCCTGGCCCGGGCCTTAGTTCCCCAACCGAAGGTGATCTTGTTTGACGAACCCTTGAGTAATCTGGACGCCAAACTAAGAGAAGAGACTCGAAAGGAATTGAGGAGTTTTCTCACCGAGTTGAAGATTACGGCCGTTTATGTGACCCACGACCGTATAGAAGCCCTGTCGCTCTCGGACACTATCGCGGTGATGATGGACGGGCGTATGGTAGAGGTCGGCACACCCAAAAAGATCTATTTTGGCTCCGATCATCGATTTGTGGCGGATTTCATCGGTCAGGCGAATCTGATCAACGGCAAGGTAGCAGCCATGGAGGATTCTTATACTATTGTCGATTCTTCAATCGGTACCATCTTTTGCCAGAAAAGCTCCGATATAGCGGTTGGAAATACCGTGACCCTTTGCGTCCGTCCTGAGTTCATCAAGGTGATGGAAGGAGCGAGCAGTGAGGGAGACAACATCTTCCGCGGAAGGGTGAAATCCCTGCTTTTCATCGGAGACGCCTACGAGGGTGAGATCGTCATCGCAGACACTCGCCTGATTATCAGAATCGAACCGACCATCATCGTCGAGGAAGGGGATGAAATTGCTCTTTCCTTCGACCCGGATCATTGTTTCGTGCTCTCGAAGTGAACAGGACGATGCTCAATACTAGAACGGCACTGACGCCCAGCCTCATTGTGATTGTCGGGTTTCTGACGGTATGCCCCGTGGTCATGCTCATTTTCGGCAGCTTCTCTGAGGGTATCGGGGCCTTCGGCACCTTCACCCTTGAAAAGTACATTCAGTCCTACACCGATCCCGAATTTGCCAAGATCATTGTCAATACGGTCATATTCACCATCGGCTCTGCATTTGTCGCCACTCTTCTGGCCCTCTTCTTAGCCTACCTTAATACCCGAACGGATATCCCCTTCAAATTCCTCTTCGGGATCATCTCCATAATCCCGATGATGATCCCCCACATTCTTTTCTCCGTCAGTTGGGTTCTTCTCCTGAACCCCTCCAATGGTTTGATCAATCTGTTCCTCCAACAAATCCTTGGCCTGGAGAACTCTCCCTTCAACATCTACACCCTGGGAGGAATGATCCTGGTGGAAGGGCTTCTGGATCTTCCCATTGCCTATCTAATCCTTGCTCCAGCCATGGCCGCCTTCGACGTTTCCCTCGA
>JASFGC010000231.1:0-6115 GCA_050123975.1 Syntrophobacterales bacterium
CACCAAGATCCTGGAGCGGGCCAACTCAGGTACTGCAGTCTCGGTGCTGGCCACCTCGGGTGAAGGCGAAGGCGCCCTCTACCAGGCCTATTTCAAGCCGAAGTTTTCTACCGCCACCGAGGAGGTTCACTGGACCGGAAACTTGCAGGGACTGTGGATTGATGCCCGTGGCAACCTGCGGGAGGACTGGACTACTGCCGGCAATCCCATCCCGGACGGCATACTCAACCTGGGGGTGGATCCCATCGTGACGTTCTTCTACGACGAAACCAGTGGTGAAACCACGTTTAAACGACGTGCGGTTTCATCTACAGATATTTATGGCACGGGCTCTTCCCCTACCACGCATCCTCTCAACGAGCTCAGCCCTCTGTGGGAAGCCGGGGATGCTCTGGCCAGTCGTGATCTCAGCACCAAACCACGGACTATTTACACTTTTGTAGACCTTGATAACGATGGCGAGGTTGATGGAAATCACACGCTGGACAGTGACGAGTTTATCTCGTTTGCCACATCCAACCAAGGTAGCTTACAAGCTTATCTGGATCTGGCCAATGATCCTGCCACTGCAGTGGAAGATTTCTCTTACCTGGGTGCTACGCACGGGGATCGGATTACCAATTTAATTAACTACCAGCGCGGCAGTGATTCAGGTTTTGTCAGTACCACAGACTTGAGAAACCGAACGGTGGATTCCAAAGTCTGGAGGCTGGGAGATATTGTCCACTCCACTCCCACGCCAATAGGCCGTCCGGTGGACAATTATGATCTCATCTACAGCGACGACACCTATGCGGATTTCTACCTGCACCACAAAAACAGAGCAACCGTGGTCTACACTGGCGCCAACGACGGCATGCTCCACGCCTTCCTGGCCGGAGTATTCAATCCGGGCGCCCCGATAACTGGTGACGGTGCCAGCTTCACCGTGGATGCAGGAAAATATGGAACCCTGAACCCGGGCGATGAAATCTGGGCCTATATCCCCCAAAGTCTTCTGCCCCACCTTAAGTGGTTGGCAGATCCCGGATACATGGAAGGGAACCACGTCTACTATGTGGATCAGAAACCGAGAATCTTCGATGCCAGGATCTACGAGGGCGCTGATACCGCCGGCCATCCACTCTATGACCTGTGGGACAATATGTCAGCCTCACAGAAGGCTGAGAGGTTGAACGGCTGGTGCACCATGCTGGTGGGAGCAATGCGTTTTGGCGGCGGCAGTATTACCGTAACCGGTGATTTCGACGACAACGCCACCACTGCCGATACCACCAGAACCTTTACCAGCAGCTATTTCGCCATTGACATTACCGATCCTCTCAACCCCATCTTGCTCTGGGAGCGAAGCTACAACGGTTTGGGGTTTACCACCTCGTTTCCTGCGGTGGTGAAGGTTGAGGACAGAGTCATTACTGCTGGTACCCCTGATACAGTGGACGTCCAGGGAAAACACTGGTTCCTGCTCTTTGGCTCCGGGCCCACTACCTATGACGGCACCAGCAGTCAAAACTCCAGCATCTTTCTGGTTGATCTGGCCACTGGAAATCCAGCGCGAACCTTTACCGAGCTCACCGACTCCAGCGGTACCAACAACGGCACCACGCTTCCCGGCAACGGCTTCATGGGTTCTCCGGTAAGTGTCGATCTCACGGTAGACTATTCGGTCAACGTCTCTTACATCGGTGAGAGCCATGCAAGTGGGGGGAGCTATGACGGCGGTCTCTACCGGCTGCAGGTTCCGGTTACCGTCGGCACTGCCAATGGCGAGCCGGTTCTGCTCTACGACGTTGATCCCAACACCTGGACCCTAACGCACATGTTCGATGCCGACTACGGTATCACCGCCGCACCTGCTGCCTCAGTGGGCACGGCTGACTCCAACTACAGTCTCTGGCTCTACTTCGGCACCGGCCGCTACCTGGCCACTGCAGATAAGGCCGATACTGCCCAGCAATATCTCTATGGCATCAAAGATCCTTACTACAACTTCAAGTTGGATGCTGGGCAACAAACTGCTCTGCTCAATGCTGAGCCACTGGACAAGTCTTATCTATTTAATACCACAGGGGTGACGGTCTACACCGATGGCAGTATTGCCGGAACCGCTGAGGCCGCCACCTTCGGTGAGCTCAAGCTCAGGCAGGGCCCCAGTTTAACCTATGAGGTTGGCTGGTACAAGGAGTTGGACATCATTGGCGAGCGGATCGTAAGCAAGCCTTCTATTCTGGGCGGCATCCTGTTGGCACCTTCTTTCGTGCCCATTGATGATATCTGTGCTTTCGGCGGCGACAGCTGGCTGCATGCCCTCTACTTTGAAACCGGTACCGCCTACGTAAAAAGCGTGGTGGGAGTAGAGGCAGATGATAGCGTGAAGGATAAAATCAAACTAGGCGTGGGTATTTCCTCCAGTCTCGGTATCCACGTGGGGCGAGAGCACGGTGCCAGGGGCTTTATCCAGCAAAGTACCGGTACCATAAACCAGATTGACCTAGCGCCGGCACTGAGTATCAAGAGCGGCTTTGTCAACTGGCGAGAAATGAGATAGGAGGGGATCATGCTATTGCGAAAGCTCTGCGCTGTTATCTTTCTGAGCCTACTGTTCATTCTAGGCCAAGCTGAAATCGTAAAGGCCGGCCAACCCCCGGCCGGAGAGCACGGTCCAGAGGTTGTCACCGAGACCCTTCGAGTCATGGGAAAGGGCGATGACCATATAGTCGTTGGAGAACAACACCTGTATGTGGTTCCGGAGATTACGAAAATTACTGGCCGTTACGGCACAGAGATCGAGCTGAGAAGGCTCCGCACCCCTTGTCTGGCTGAAGTCACGTATAGCCGGTGGTACCAGGGTGTGAAGCTGCCGGTTGTCTTGCACCTCAAGGTAAAAAAGGTTTACCCGGGTGCGTCCGCAAGAGAATCTTCTGAGTAGGCAATAATGCCAGAGCAGAAGAATCTTTTGAGCAGGCGATAATGCCAGAAAGGAGGGCTTATAGAGAAATTGAATAGGAAGAAGATGTAAACAAAATGTAACCGTTTCAAAGGGGGCGCCATGAAGTCATTAAACAATAACCATCTCTTCCGTCTGATGTTTGTTGTCCTGGGCGCGGCATTTTCACTTGGGGTTCTTCCCTTTTCAGCCCGAGCACAGACCTATAACCTCGCCGACCTCATTCAAAATAACCTTACAATTGAGGTGGGTAGCCTGACATTCTCAAACTTTAGTCTTTGGAGCGCTGGATCATCTAATGCTGTTCCAGCTGCTGACCGCGCAGGTTTCTTTGTCGATATAGTTGGGCTTGGCGGGCCTCAACCCGGGCTGAAAATTAGGGCAAACAACCAGTTATCGGTTCAAGGTTCAGTTGTTGTATTTCAAGCTACGAAATTATCCTATCATGTGACAGATGCCAATGGCTCCATTCAGGGCAGCAGTGTTCTGTTGGTTCCCACTTGTGTTGCAAGCGGTTCTCAGTCTCTGGTAGATGTCACCAAGAACACTTACATTGACCCTGAGCCTGATCCACTCTTGTCACTCCCAGTCTTTCGCCATGTGTTTCCAGATAAAGTGGAAGAGCAATTCTTGGCTGAGGAGGACTACTCCTCCCCTCAGGAAAGCCTGAATATTGAAACAGAAATTTTAGTTTCAGCGCGGCCTAATGGGGGGGGGTATGAACTCGGGCAGGCCGCTCTGTGCGCCATTGAGCAGAGGTTTAAGGTGGCTGAGACTCGCGCCGATGCCGGTCCAGACCAAGTGGTGCAGGATAGTGTAACCCTTGATGGCACGGGCTCGGAGGGGAATATCACATCGTATGAATGGAAACTCACACCGAGGTACGGAACTTCTCCTGATATTACCGTTTCCGGTAAGGAGGTAACAGCAGAAGGTCTGGAAAATAACATCTATGATGTCACCTTGACAGTCACCGATGAAGGCAACTTAATACACCAAGACACTGCAATTGTCGCCGCTTCCGGACCGTGTGAATCTAAGGCTCCTTCGCTACCGGCAGCAAATGGTAAACTACACCTGTGGAACTTTAAGATAAAGAAATTCAAGTTCTGCAATTGGGCCTTTGCCAGAGTGTATGGAACAGTTGACGCCTCTGACCTTCCCCTAGAGCATTCTAAGGAGGAAGATGGGCTCAAGGCGAAAGTGATCCTACAGGTAGTAGACAAAGATGGAAATCCCTTGGGAGAGTATTCAGATGAGACCGCAGTGGAAATTAAGAATCGTAGATACAAATATGTGATTCGCAAAAAATACTAGAGTCGAGACAAATCATCCCATCAAAGAACGGCAGGGCCACAGACGGCCCTGCCTTTTTTATTTGCTGTAATCAAGTCTCGCCACTGGAGTGTGCACTCTGGGCCGGAAAGAAGTTGCTAGGTTCTGAATTTTAATGGAAAATTGGGCGGGAAAATGGTTGTGTTTGCTTGTCTTCATTGATATAGTAGCAAAAATCCCATAGCCACCCGGATGAACTGTATCCTTTCCGCAACACTAGCGCAGTGATTTATGATCTGTGTGAGGCTTTACACTACATAAGGAGGTATTGGTATATACCAGCTGATATCAAAATTTCTTAGAGATTTAAAACAGTTATCACCACTGGATTTTTTTGACCGGTTGTTCCAGCACCATCCATCGACCATCGGCACGCTTATTGCTCTCTTTGTCTACCTTCACCTTTGAGGAGAACTGTTCATGCCCCTGCACCAGCGTACTGTCCACGGTGAAATTGGTTGTACCGGTATCGGCCTCCACACAGGAAAAAAAGTCACAATGTCCATCAAGCCACTGCCCCCCAACAGTGGTATTCGCTTCTGTCGAAGTGATCTCGTGGGCTCCCCCCACATACTCGCCAGTCTCGAGAACGTAGTGGACACCAGGTTGGCAACAACCATTGGTCTGAACGGTCACATTGTTTCTACCGTCGAGCACCTCATGTCAGCTTTCGCCGGCATGGGGATAGACAATGCCCTGGTGGAGTTGGACGGTCCCGAAGTCCCCATTATGGACGGTAGCGCCGGGCCTTTCATTTACCTCTTGAAGAACGTTGGTATTAAGCTACAAGACGACGTGAAGAAGTTCTTCTTGATTAAGAAGCCCTTTACCCTTAAGAGTGGGGACAAGAATATCAGCGTCTATCCTTGCCGCGAGTTGAAAATCACATATGTCATCGACTTTGATCATCCTCTGCTTTCCAAGCAGACATATGTCCTGCGTTTTTGTGGCCCCGGTTTTATGAAGGAAATTAGCCGCGCTCGCACCTTCGGTTTTCTTAAAGATGTTGAGACCCTCAAGAATAACGGCTTCGCTCAGGGGGGGTCTTTACACAACGCTATTGTGCTCGACGATTTTCGGGTGCTCAACACCGACGGTCTTCGTTACGAAGACGAATTTGTCCGCCACAAAATACTTGACCTCATTGGTGATCTTCACTTGATGGGTATGCCAATTATCGGACACTTCGTTATTAATAAATCGGGACACACACTAAACCACATTTTTCTCACTGAACTACGCAAAAGAAAAAAATGCTGGAAAGTAGTTAAGTTTTCCGATGAACATGCTTGCGAGGCCCGTCATATCTTGGTTCCAACCTTCGCTTTTCCCCAACCAGCCACGGTCTAAGCTGCCCCTACCTACCCGAAACCAGGACTTTTCCCAAGAATGGATAGTTAATGTTTATACATTGAACGCCGAGTTAGCGTCTCCTGTGGAAATGAAAAGTCTTCCTGGTGTTTCTTCTGTCGTTCCGAGGCTCCGGCCTGGTCACTTCAAGCGCAGCTGTGGGCGGGGGAAGGCACCCCCTCCCTGTTCCCCGTTCCTGCGGAACGGGGCCAGGGGCTCCCCCACCCACAACTGCGGAAGTGGCACAGGCCTCCCACCAGTCACTGAGAAGAAACACCAGGAAGGCCAGAGGGGGAGGTTGGGAAACAACGAGCACTTGAGCCACCCCTTTTTACGCATTTCAGCTTGGCTGGAGCCAGCATGAAGATTTGGTGCTTTCTCATAAGGGACACTGCCATAAAATGGCGCGAAAATGCTTCAGCGAGCACTAACCCCAGTACCGCCAGGCGGGACTGGGGGACTGCGAGCGAACTACAATAAAAT
>JASFGC010000232.1:0-6099 GCA_050123975.1 Syntrophobacterales bacterium
GTCCAAGCCATTGATCCGGTAGGCCCGTACCCTATCTCCCCAGTCGTGATCTTTGAGAGCGCGAACAATTTTTCCCCGTGCCCCTTCCTTCTCCTCGAGGGCCACACCATCTTCCAAATCCAGCATGATCTCATCTGCCGGCAATTCCAGACTCTTGGCAATCATCTTGTCGCTGCTTCCCGGCACTGAGAGTACCGAGCGTCGAAGGCGAATCATCTCACTGCCTCCTTCTCTGGCAATACTTCCAAGGTGGGTTGTCATTTGGCTAAAGCCGTCAGTCGGCTCCGCCGTCTCTAATCCCAATTGTCATTGAGTCATTCGGGCTATCGCCCGTCATTAGGTCATTAAGTCGTTACGACAAATACTATGAATGACACCGAAGGCAAATGACTGATAACTCATGCTGTCCTCTGCCCCCTGTCTTCTGTTTTCTTAGCTTTTTTTCTCAATTCGCAATTCGCAATTCGAAATTCGCAATTACTCCTCTATGCTCTATGCCCTATGCCCTATGCTCCGCCTCAAATCCTTCGCAAAAAGCCAGTACATTCTTGCCGAGGTCCGGCAAATAATATCCACCTTCCAGTAAAGCAAAGCGACGTCCTGCACAGAGCCGCTCCGAGGCCTGTCGCAGCCAGGAGCCCAAAAGAGCGTAATCCTCGGTCTTCAGGAGACCACCGAGATCCCTCTCATAGGTATCAAATCCTATTGACACAGCCAGCAAGTCCGCCTTCCTTATAACCTGCAAGACACTCTGGACTTGCTGTAAATACTCGTCCCGCTCAACAGCCCCAATATTTCGCACCAAGACTCCAGAATCTGAAGCGAAGATACGTTGAGTGCCATCACCCACATGATGATCCAGGTCAATGATCACCACCCAGCGCAGATCAGCTTCCTGGTATAACTTTTTAACTGCGATGGCCATGTTGTTCACATAACAAAAGCCCCATGATCCGTTTTGGTCGGCGTGGTGCCCGGGAGGTCGCAGCAGCCCAAAAGCTGGCCTTCCCTCCAGAGCCGCCCTGGCGCACTGAATGGCTCCTCCGACAGCAACCAACACCGTCTCCAAAAGCACCCTCCTGCTTCGGAGCCTCGCCACCATGGCCGGTTCGTGAACCAGATAGAGTTCGGCTTCAGATGCCGGCCCCGGTTTGATAAATGGCTGGTATTTCTGTAGACTACTTCGGATAGCCTTTATTCTCTGTGGTCCTTCAAGGGATCCAGGCGAAAAATCCTTTTCGCAATCGGAATGGTAAATGACCTCTAGCAATGGCCTCACCTCACCTCTGCCCACACAGGATAGCTACGTCGTCCTTCACGGGGAAAGCAAATTCCTGATCCCAGCCACCATTGTTCCTCTGGACCTCCATAATAGTAAACTTTTTGATGATTGGGATTTGGAGTTCTGGGAGCTCTTAGGTAAATTGGAGTGGTATCGCCGTCCTTTTGTTCTGGAACTCATCCAGCGACAGGCGAGTAGTTCTGAGAAGACCTTCATACTCCTGACTCGCTTTGCTGATTTCCCTGAGTTGTTAACCGAGTGTACCGGCCAAGAGCCATCGCTGCAAGAAAATCCTCTCTCAATCCAGATCCAGGCCGCCTTGACGGTTGAGATCTCCGAGCATGGTCCAACGGTAATCCACAACATCGAAACTGCTCCGTGGAACAAACTCGGCCCGGACCACCGTTTTGTCTCCTTGCCTGCGGCAGCCCTCTTTTTCTTCGCGGCCCAGCACCACCTCGCCACCGGGTTGAGGAAAAAGAAATTCATCCTCTCCCACCCTACCGAAGATGGTGTGACATTCTATCAGAAAAAACTCCAGCTCAAACTTCTTTGGAGCCGTGGTCCGGACCGCTACGCAGTGGTTGAGCGTGAATCCCTCCTTCAGGCCCTCTTGGCCTACAAAAAAAACCTCGAAGCTATGAAGCAGAATTTGCCAACCTACGAACCGAAGATTTGAACCACAGAGACACGGAGAGCACTGAGGGAACTATATTTTTGCCCGATCGGGAGATGGCGATCGGGCAAAAGATCGCAGCCCTCCGGGCACGATCTAGTAACCCGGTTGTTTCATATCAACGCTGGGAGCTAGGTTAAAGAGCTTTCGCCGGAGGCGGAGGCTCTTTTCCCTGGCCGTCGTCTCCCGGCCAGGGGAAAAACAACTTCCTCCGTGACCTCTGTGCCTCTGTGGTTAAATATATGCAACAAAAAAACTCCCTTCCTATACTGAGAAGGGAGTTTAATTCCAGGAAACTGGAGCACCTTTACAGTTGCAGCCAAGAATCTGAATACAGGGATTGTCCTAACAAAACCCGCGCCGTTTTAACGTAGTCACTCTCTTCTTTGCTAAGGCTGCTCATATCAATGTCCTCGCCATCGCAGACCTTATAGACCAACTCCTCAATTGCCGGATGCTCGCCGCGGGCAAACTTATGCAAATCGGTGTCGAAAACATCAACGATAGCAGAAGCCATACCATAGCGTTTGATCATGATCAGATAGGTCTGATTGAGAATAGGCCTCAGATGTTCCGGTGGTCCATTGGAGACATTGGAAAGCCCGCAGGTAGTGGTGCAGCCTTCAAAAACACCGGCGCTGTAGTAATCGGTCATGAAGGTGTAGAGGGCCATCACCTGATTCTGCTGAACATTTACTGGAGTGACAATGGGATCTAGCCAGATGCGCTCCATGGAAATATCAAGCGCCGCAGCATTGCTTCTGATAACCTCGGCCAGAGCGCCGCGCTCGTGTTCGTCTCTGGGCATGCCTTCCGGACCCCAGAGCAACCCCACAAAGTCCGCGTCAAATTCCTTGGCTAGCGGCAGCAGGGCCTCCATTCTGTCCTCACGAGCCGAAATCGAGTTGATCAGCGCCCGGCCCTTGTGTACCTTGAGGCCCGCCTTGATGGCGGCAACATTTGAAGTATCCAAAGCACAGGGCAAATCAACAACCTCTTGGACGGTCTTGACAATCCACTCCATCAACTCCTCACCAATTCTCCCGGCGGGGCCGATGTTGAGGTCAACGTAGTCCATCCCTGCCTCTTGTTCCTGGACTGCCAGTTCCTGAATAACCTTGGCGTCCTTTTCCTTCATGGCCTTGCCATACTTGATACTCATGATGTTCATATTTTCGCCAATGAGAATCATAAACCCTCCTTCCCTTCACCAGTAAAGTGAGGGTCTGGTGAAGTTAGACAGCACAGTCACCAGCCCCTTACCAGTAGATGGACACTGTTATTATACTACAGATAATTGGGTAGCACTATGGTTACGGTCCGGGGGCTTGGGAACCCCCGGACCGAGTCCATGCTTTTCAGATATCAGGAATAGCTACCAGCTCAGTACGAGATGTGTTCAGGTGTGAGATTATTCTGGTTTCCACTCTTTCAGGTACTTGGGGATGTGGGCTGCTTCCCGCGGCCCGACCAGGATCTTCCAATCTGCCAATTCCTCTTCGAGCTCACCGCTGATAGCGGCCGCATAACCCGGGATGACTAAGTTCTTATGCGCGATCTTGTCGCCGGCACCCATCTTGTTGAGGGCTGTGGCCACGGTCTCACCGGTAAATTTGCCTGCGGCCCAGGCAGTGAGCACGCTCAATCCCTCAGTATCACAAACGGCCAGCCAGCTTGGCACCCTGCTTCCTTCCATCTCACCGGAGACAATGAAGTAGGTCAGTGAGAAGTTACAGGTGACCAGCATCGGCGAGTTCTCATCGGGATCGCCAATGGGGTAGACCCCCTGGTCGGCTGTCATTGGTCGCTGAGGATCAGTGAAGATGTTGAGTCTCTCCAGCAAGAGTGGGAAGAGGCTGTGGGCCTCCAGATCGCTCATCACGATAAAACCTGCATACTTGGCAATGAACATGGCAGCAAGCAGGGTTTCATCCATGAGGTTGTCAGCCATCTCACAAGGAAAGGTGATGGTTGGAAATCCCAAAGGCCGAAAAACTTGCTTCACCGCTGCCCTGCGAATCACCGTTTGATCTTCAAAAGCCTGCTTGGCGGTCCGAGCACCGGTATCCAGCACCAGGTCTTTGAGACCCATGCCGGTGAGCTTATCACTGAGGGCAATCAGACCATCGTAGCCATTGCTGCTCCGAATTGCCAGAGGACATCCGGTCTCCTTGGCCAGCTCACCCAAAGTATCTGCAGTATCCTCTGTGGCCGCATAGATGAGAGGTTTACGGTCGGCACAGGCCTTGACCCCCGCACTCAGTGCATCCGGGTCGTCACTCATGAGAATCAGTGCTGCCTGAGAAGCATCCTTCACTTTGTTGACCAAAGCAACGAAGGCGTCGGCATCACCGGCGTCCTTGACTGCCACCATTTCCGCCCTCAGATTGAGTCCTACGCGCTCGTACTGAAACTTATTTAACTTTTCGAGTTTGTCGTTTACTGCACCGTCGTCCATCTCGGTACTGACCAACACGGCCAGACCCGGCTGGTTCACGAAGGTCTTCTCATGGCGGAACATAACAGTCTCACCACCAACCTTTACCTCGTAGTCACCGGTGCCTACCGTAAGAGGCCGGACTGGGGGCGCAGAGCTCTCTGCCAGTTGCTCCTTGGCTTCATCGGAAACATAAGGGCAGGCGTCCAGTTCCGCACTGCCTGAGGCCAGGGCCATGGCAAAAGCAAGACAGGTGGGCACCCCGCATTCACCGCAGTTGGTCTTTGGAAGCAACTTAAAAATCTGAATTCCAGTTAATCCCATAGCTTGTTCTCCTCAACCTCCACAAAATAGGTCTGAAAAAGCGGGGGGAATGTTCCCCCCGCATACTTGGTTTGCCTACATGATCGGATCCATCTCCAGAGCCGGATGTTTCTTCTCCTGGAGGAAGGGCAGAATTTCCTCCTCGGTGGTACCAACAGTCTCATCCGCAATCCGGTCAATCAGGTCCGGAACACCCAGCTCCTCGCCTCGTTTCTGGAGCCGTTCCTTGATCTCTTCCTTGAGGATCGTCGGCATCCACACCAACCGCAGGAGGCCGCCATCTCCACTGACGAACTTGCGCTGGCAGATGTTGTACTTGCTGTGCCCCACGAACCCCGGGGTCACCTGGCCACCACCTATTGTTCCTGCCAGGGTGGTGAACTTCATACCGCACGGAGTCATCTCGTTGTACTCGCGGTTCACCGTCATGATGCCGTTGCAGGAGGGAAGGATCGCGGCCACGCACTCGCAGCAGCCGCAAGTGGTCATGGGATCGTAAACAATGCTGTAGAAATTGTAGCTTGCCACCGCCTGACGGGAGGCCTTGAAGACGAAATCGTTGACTCCCTTCCAGTTGCCATACTTTTCATCCAGGGTCTCACCCTTCTCGATGGGCTGGTTGGGACCGGTGGGGTTGATTTCGTGGGAGGCCTTGCAGTCCATCCAGTTGTAAGCGCCGCAGAGCCCGGTACGCTCTGGGCTCACCACACAGACGTGGTTGGGAGCGAAGGACTGGCACAGGGTGCAGGAGTAGTAGGTTTCGGTGGTCTCGTCCGTCATGCCCTCGATGCGGGCGTCACGGTCACCATAGACTGCCCGGGCCTGCTTGGCCACCTCTTTGACCTTTTTCTCATCAGTGTAGATCTTCACCTGGCATTTGTCGAAAATGGCGCCAAAGTCCTGATGGTATTTAGCGTGCAGCAACTTGCCAATGTGCTCAAGGGTGAAGCCCTTCTCCACCGCGGCCTTGCCGATCCGGTACCAGGCGATATCACGCTGGCCGATGTGCATTATCCCCTGGGCATAGTTCACCAGGTGGTGAATCTGCCGCTCCAAAATGGGCTCGTAGTCTTCCTGCATCTTGCGGCCGGCAACCTCGACCACCACCGCCAGGGGCAGCTTGTCGCCCTCTTTGCAGTCGGGGAGGTCCTTGCCTACCACCTCAACCAGGCCGTCTTCTACCTTGTCCATATCCGCGATGGTGGTCCACTCCACACACGGGGTGCGACCGCCGCCGCATTCCACGAAAAGATCATCCTTGCGGATGCGCTCTCCCTCGAAGGCCGGACCGTAGGAAACCGGTACCGGAATCTCGGTAATGGCAACCTTCAAACCACGCACCTCAATGGATTTGGCCGGCATCTCGTCATGCAGCACGTT